>NZ_JBFSTC010000036.1:0-44987 GCF_041466605.1 Vibrio sp. 10N.247.310.17
TAGTAAGACTCGCTACACTGTGCGATCTAAACACCTTAAATGATAGGTGTTGCCTCAAAAGAGGGGCTTGCTACAAAAATATCATTTTAAATTGGGCGTTCGCTTTTGGCTTGGCCCGAGCAGATGATTGGGTTAGTCCAGTTGAGGGCCAGCCGCAACCAGTGACTTACCTTCAGCGTTGTCTGTGTACTTATCAAAGTTGTTGATGAAGCGCTCTGCTAGATCTTTCGCTTTGCTTTCCCATTGTAGAGGGTCAGTGTACGTGTCACGTGGATCAAGAATCGCTGGGTCAACATCGTGCAACGCTAGTGGTACTTCTAGGTTAAACATAGGGATAACCTTAGTCTCAGCTTGGTCGATTGAGCCATCTAGGATAGCGTCGATGATGCCACGAGTATCTTGGATTGAGATACGTTTGCCAGTGCCATTCCAACCAGTGTTCACAAGGTAAGCTTCAGCGCCAGCTGCTTCCATACGCTTCACAAGTACTTCAGCGTACTGAGTTGGATGAAGAGTTAGGAATGCCGCCCCAAATGCCGCAGAGAACGTTGGTGTTGGTTCAGTAATACCACGCTCTGTACCTGCTAGTTTCGCAGTGAAGCCAGATAGGAAGTGGTACTTCGTTTGCTCTGGAGTCAGTTTAGAAACAGGTGGTAACACACCAAATGCATCAGCAGTCAGGAAGATAACCTTTTGAGCGTGACCGGCTTTTGATACTGGCTTAACGATGTTGTCGATATGGTGAATCGGGTAAGAAACACGAGTGTTCTCGGTTTTTGAGCCGTCATCAAAATCGATAGAACCATCGCCACGAACCGTTACGTTTTCTAGTAGCGCATCGCGACGGATAGCATTGTAGATTTCAGGTTCTGCTTCTTTAGATAGGCGAATGGTCTTGGCGTAACAACCACCTTCGAAGTTGAAGATACCATCGTCATCCCAACCGTGCTCATCATCACCGATTAGCTCACGTTTAGGATCGGTTGATAGGGTTGTTTTACCGGTACCTGATAGGCCGAAGAAAATCGCTACATCGCCTTCTTCACCGACGTTAGCACTACAGTGCATTGAAGCAATGCCTTGCAGAGGAAGTAAGTAGTTCATCATTGCGAACATGCCTTTCTTCATTTCACCGCCGTACCAAGTACCACCGATGATTTGAACGCGCTCTGTTAGGTTGAAAGCAACGAAGTTTTCAGAGTTTAGCCCCTGCTTTTCCCAGTTAGGGTTAGTTGTTTTAGCACCGTTCATTACCACGAAATCAGGTTCGAACGTTGCTAGCTCTTCGTCTGTTGGACGAATGAACATGTTCTTAACGAAGTGCGCTTGCCACGCTACTTCAGTAATAATACGTACACTTAAGCGCGTATCAGGGTTAGCACCACAGTAACCGTCGATGACAAACAGGCGCTTGCCAGATAGCTGAGTTGTCACAAGCTCTTTAAGCTCATCCCATACTTCAGTTGTAATCGGTTTGTTGTCGTTTTTGCCTTGATCTGACCACCACATGGTATCGCGCGTGGTGTCATCTTTAACAATGTACTTATCTTTTGGTGAGCGGCCAGTAAAGATACCAGTGTCAACCGCAACAGAGCCTAGTTCCGTTACTACGCCTTTTTCGTAGCCTTCCAAACCTGGCAGTGTCTCTTCAACGAATAACTGCTCGTAGCTAGGGTTACGAAGAACTTCAGTAACGCCAGTCAGTCCGTGCTTAGTTAGATCAATTTGTGCAGCCTTAGTATGTTCCATAACGGTCATAGGTGCTCCTTGTAGGATATTTTGTAGGGATTTTGTATTAATTTTTTATTGTTATCTGCTCACCATGCTAGCAACGAGGCTCGGGGGAAACAGGGATATAGCTCAAAAAATATCCATATTAACCATGGGGTTTTAAGCGCCTCATCACATATTGGCCTGACTAGTCTATCCTGTACGCAAACCTTTGCGCTAGAGGAGAGAACATTATTAATTGATTAAAATTAAGAGGTGATTTTATTACGAGATGTTACGGAGTTTGCGCTATTTTGATCACAAAAAAGGCCAGCGTTGTGCTGACCTTTTTGGGGTAAATTACGTGTTTTTGGTACGCCGTAAATTAATGAACCGTATTGCTGCCTTTATCTGCTGCTTCTGCATACAGAGCGTCAACATCATTCTTGTCGAACGAGTAGTTCGTGCCACAGTAATCGCAGTGTAGAGCAACGCTACCTTCCGTGCTAAGAATGTCGTAGATCTCTTCTTGAGCGACAGTAATGATAGCGGCACCGCTTCGGTCACGTGAACAACCACAGAAGAATTCAACCGGTTGTGGTGTGAACAGTTGTACTTTCTCTTGGTTGTACAAACGGTAAAGCAGTTCGTTTGCTTCTAGAGTGAATAGCTCTTCATTTTTAACTGTGTCAGTTAGCTGCTCTAGGTGCTCGAAGTCGTCTGGCGTACCGGTGCCGTCTGGCATCACTTGTAGCAACATACCCGCAGCGTGTGCTTTACCTTCATGCTCGCCCGTGCGCAACCATAGGCGTGTCTTTAGCTGTTCAGAGTTCGCGAAGTAACCTTCAAGGACTTCAGCTAAAGTGTCACCTTCAAGACCAACGATACCTTGGTAACGCTCACCTTTCTTAGGATCGATAGTGATCACTAGGTGACCTTTACCTATTAGATCGTGCAGGCCAGCGTCGTCGGCAATGTCGCCATCAAAGCGAGCAACGCCACGGATCTTCTGATCGTTATCGCCATTGATAACAGCTAGAGATACAGGGCCATCACCTTGCAGTTGCATCGTGATAGAGCCTTCAAACTTTAGAGTCGCTGTTAGTAGCGTCGTTGAAACCAGTAGCTCACCCAACAGCTTTTGTACTGGCGCTGGGTATTCCTTGCTAGAAATAATCTGTTGGTACGCTTCGTCCATCTGTACCAATTCACCACGAACTGATAGGTCTTCAAATAGGTAGCGATTTAAAACATTACTTGTAGACATTGGGTTGGCCATTTGGCTATTCCTTCTAGCTTATTGAGTCTTGAACTTGATGATGTCACGACGTTGCTTTTTATCTGGGCGACGTTCTGGTGCTGGGCTATGAGCGTTCAGTTTACGTTGTGTTGCAAACTCTTCTCTCTTTGCCAAGCTCTCGGTGGTTTCTTCATAGAGGGTTTGAGCTATAGGAGCTCCACCACGATGGGCCGAGATTTTCTCGATTGTCACCGTCTTTTCTTCATTACCTTGGCGCAGGGTAATCACTGCTCCAAGTTCGACAATTTTACTTGGCTTGCTGCGCTGACCATTATAGTGGACTTTGCCACCATCGACCATATTGCGAGCAATAGACCGGGTTTTGTAAAAACGAGCTGCCCACAACCATTTATCGAGTCTGACAGCTTCATTAGTAGTTTTCATATAGGGCTGTGCCTTATTAAGTGAGAAATGAATGCGGTTTAACTGTAATGAACAGTGCGCAACATGCTTTTAATTACATTAAGTAGAAGCTTAAAGTGGAGGCGGTTGGCATTTTTTTCAAGTCATAATACAAAATAGCCATGTAATGCCGCTTTATAGATTTGCTATGATATAGTTCAGGATCTTATGCTTAAATAAGCTTGGTATCGAACGAATGAATAAAAAAGCTGAAAGTTTAATGATTTGCAGCATTTGTCGTCATGAAAAGGGGCAAGGAAAGTGAACTTTTTAGAGCTCAAGAATCGCGCAGGAAATTCTCCTGTGTTGAGCCGCTTATTAGAAAATGGATTTGTACTTCAGCAGAAACTAAGCCTAGCGATGTGTTGTATGTTGATTGCAGCTTCCGCATGGATTTTAGGACAGCTTGCATGGTTTATTGAACCTGCTGAGCAAACCGTCGTGCCTTGGAAAGCAACAGCTTCATCGTCTTCTACTCCTCAATCGACCCTGGATATCTCTTCTTTGCAGCGGAGCAACCTTTTTGGTGCCTATAACCCAACAACGCCAGTTGTGGTTGAACAGCAAGTTATCCAAGATGCGCCAAAGACACGATTAAATCTAGTTTTGGTCGGTGCTGTTGCCAGTTCTAATCCAAAGCGGAGCTTAGCGGTGATTGCCAATCGCGGTACGCAGGCGACCTACGGAATTAATGAAGAGATAGAAGGCACTAGAGCTAAGCTTAAAGCCGTATTAGTCGACCGTGTGATTATTGATAACTCAGGTCGAGACGAAACCTTGATGCTTGAAGGTATTGAGTACAAGCGTTTAGCTGTCTCAGCCCCTGCGCCACCTCGCGCTTCTTCTTCGGTTCGTGGTAATAACCCTGCTTCGGCAGAGCAAAAACTAGATGAAATTAAAGCGAAGATAATGAAAGATCCGCAACAAATCTTCCAATATGTTCGACTGTCCCAGGTCAAGCGCGACGATAAAGTGATTGGTTATCGAGTGAGTCCAGGCAAAGATTCAGAACTTTTTAACTCAGTAGGGCTCCAAAACGGAGATATCGCGACTCAGTTAAATGGGCAAGACCTGACAGACCCCGCTGCTATGGGCAACATATTCCGTTCTATCTCAGAGCTGACAGAGCTAAACCTCGTCGTCGAGAGAGATGGTCAACAACATGAAGTGTTTATTGAATTTTAAAACTTTGCGTCTAACGAAGGACGAAAGTGTAGGAGAAGTACGTGAAGCATTGGTTTAAGAAAAGTGCATGGTTATTGGCAGGAAGCTTAATCTGTACACCCGCCGCCATCGCGAGTGATTTTAGTGCCAGCTTTAAAGGCACTGATATTCAAGAGTTTATTAATATTGTTGGTCGTAATCTAGAGAAGACGATCATCGTCGACCCTTCGGTGCGCGGAAAAATCGATGTACGCAGCTACGACGTACTCAATGAAGAGCAATATTACAGCTTCTTCTTAAACGTATTAGAAGTGTACGGCTATGCAGTCGTTGAAATGGACTCGGGTGTTCTTAAGATCATCAAAGCGAAAGATTCTAAAACCTCGGCAATCCCAGTTGTTGGCGACCGTGATTCGATCACAGGCGACAGCGTTGTAACACGTGTTGTGACGGTTCGTAATGTCTCGGTTCGTGAGCTATCTCCTCTGCTTCGTCAACTGAATGACAACGCGGGCGCGGGCAACGTGGTGCACTACGATCCTGCAAATATCATCTTGATTACCGGCCGTGCGGCGGTTGTAAACCGTTTAGCAGAGATCATCAAGCGTGTAGACCAAGCGGGTGATAAAGAGATTGAGGTCGTTGAACTAAAGAATGCTTCCGCCGCGGAGATGGTGCGTATAGTCGATGCACTAAGTAAAACCACAGATGCTAAAAACACCCCTGCCTTCCTGCAGCCTAAATTAGTTGCCGATGAGCGTACTAATGCAATTCTTATCTCAGGCGACCCTAAAGTACGCAGTCGTTTAAGAAAGTTGATTGAACAGCTTGATGTTGAAATGGCGACTAAGGGTAACAACCAAGTTATCTACCTTAAATACGCAAAAGCGGAAGACTTAGTCGATGTGCTGAAAGGCGTGTCTGACAACCTGCAATCAGAGAAACAAACATCAACCAAAGGCAGTTCATCGCAGCGCAACCAAGTGATGATTTCGGCTCACAGCGATACTAACTCGTTGGTGATTACCGCACAGCCAGACATCATGAACGCGCTGCAAGACGTGATCGCTCAACTCGATATCCGTCGTGCTCAAGTTTTGATTGAAGCCTTAATTGTTGAAATGGCAGAAGGTGACGGCGTTAACCTGGGTGTGCAGTGGGGCAACCTAGAAACGGGTGCCATGATTCAGTACAGCAATACCGGTGCATCGATTGGCGGTGTGATGGTGGGTCTAGAAGAAGCAAAAGACTCGACAACAACTAAAGCGGTTTACGATAAGGATAATAATTTCCTACGTAATGAAACCACGACAGAAAAGGGTGACTATTCAACGTTAGCATCTGCTCTTTCTGGCGTTAATGGTGCTGCAATGAGTGTGGTTATGGGCGACTGGACAGCGTTGATCAGTGCGGTAGCAACCGATTCAAACTCAAACATTCTGTCTTCTCCAAGTATTACGGTAATGGATAACGGCGAGGCTTCATTCATTGTGGGTGAAGAGGTGCCCGTTCTAACCGGTTCTACAGCAGGTTCAAGCAACGATAATCCATTCCAAACGGTTGAACGTAAAGAAGTGGGTATTAAGCTAAAAGTCGTGCCGCAAATCAATGAAGGTGACTCGGTTCAACTGCAAATAGAACAAGAAGTATCGAACGTATTAGGGGCAAACGGAGCAGTAGATGTTCGTTTTGCTAAGCGTCAGCTAAATACGTCAGTGATTGTTCAAGATGGTCAAATGCTGGTGTTGGGTGGCCTGATTGATGAGCGCGCATTGGAGAGTGAGTCTAAGGTCCCATTCTTGGGTGATATTCCTGTCCTTGGACACCTGTTCAAATCAACCAGTACTCAGGTTGAGAAAAAGAACCTAATGGTATTCATCAAGCCAACCATTATTCGTGATGGCATGACTGCAGATGGTATCACGCAGCGCAAATACAACTTTATTCGTGCTGAGCAACTGTACAAGGCAGAGCAAGGCTTGAAACTGATGGATAACGATAATATTCCAGTACTTCCTAAGTTTGGCGATAGCATGAATCATCCTGCTGAAATCCAAGCCTTCATCGATCAAATGGAAGCAGAATAATGGCTGAATTGGTAGGGGCGGCACGTACTTATCAGCGCTTGCCGTTTAGCTTTGCGAATCGCTACAAGATGGTGTTGGAATATCAGCACCCGGAGCGCGCGCCGGTGCTTTATTATGTTGAACCTCTGAAATCGGCGGCGATCATTGAAGTGAGCCGTGTTGTGAAAAATGGCTTCACACCACAAGCGATCAGCGCAGACGAATTTGATAAAAAACTGACGGACGCGTATCAGCGTGACTCGTCGGAAGCTCGACAGTTAATGGAAGATATTGGTGCCGACAATGACGACTTTTTCTCGTTAGCGGAAGAGTTGCCACAAGACGAAGACTTGCTTGAATCAGAAGACGACGCACCGATCATCAAGTTAATTAATGCGATGTTGGGTGAGGCGATTAAAGAAGGCGCTTCGGATATTCATATCGAAACCTTCGAAAAGTCACTGTCGATCCGTTTCCGTATTGATGGTGTGCTGCGCGATGTATTAGCACCAAGCCGTAAGTTGGCTCCGCTGTTGGTTTCGCGTGTCAAGGTTATGGCTAAGCTGGATATTGCGGAAAAACGCGTGCCACAAGACGGTCGTATTTCTCTACGTATCGGTGGCCGAGCGGTTGATGTGCGTGTATCTACCATGCCTTCTTCACACGGTGAACGTGTGGTAATGCGTCTGTTGGATAAAAACGCCACTCGTCTAGATCTACACAGTTTGGGTATGACGGCAGAGAACCACGAGAACTTCCGTAAACTTATTCAGCGCCCACACGGTATTATCTTGGTTACCGGTCCTACGGGTTCGGGTAAATCAACGACCTTGTACGCTGGCCTGCAAGAACTCAACAGTAACGAACGCAACATCCTTACCGTTGAAGATCCAATCGAATTTGATATTGATGGTATTGGTCAAACACAGGTAAACCCTAAGGTTGATATGACCTTTGCGCGCGGCTTACGTGCGATTCTTCGTCAAGACCCGGATGTGGTAATGATTGGTGAGATCCGTGATTTAGAGACTGCTGAGATCGCTGTTCAAGCCTCTTTGACGGGTCACTTAGTCATGTCGACTCTTCACACCAATACGGCAATCGGTGCGATCACGCGTCTGCGTGATATGGGCATTGAACCTTTCTTGATCTCTTCTTCTCTGCTGGGTGTTTTGGCTCAGCGCTTGGTTCGTACTCTGTGTAACGACTGTAAAGAACCTTACGAAGCAGATAAAGAACAGAAAAAGCTGTTTGGTATGAAGAAGAAAGAGAGCCTCACACTTTACCATGCAAAAGGTTGTGAAGAGTGTGGCCATAAAGGTTATCGAGGTCGTACCGGTATTCATGAGCTACTGATGATTGACGATTCGGTACAAGAGCTGATTCACAGTGAAGCTGGAGAACAGGCAATTGAGAAAGCGATTCGTGGCACAACCCCAAGTATTCGAGATGATGGCTTGAGCAAAGTTCTGAAAGGGGTAACGTCCTTAGAAGAAGTGATGCGAGTGACTAAGGAAGTCTAGTATGGCGGCATTTGAATACAAAGCGCTGGATGCCAAAGGTAAGAGCAAAAAGGGTTCGATTGAAGCGGATAATGCTCGTCAGGCTCGCCAACGTTTAAAAGAACAAGGTTTAATGCCGGTTGAGATGACCGAAGCTAAGGCGAAAAATGCGAAAGGTACTCAGCCTTCGACCAGCTTTAAGCGTGGTATCAGTACACCAGATCTTGCGTTGATTACTCGTCAAATATCCACGCTCGTTCAATCAGGCATGCCGCTAGAAGAGTGCTTGAAAGCGGTCGCTGAGCAGTCTGAAAAGCCACGTATTCGAACTATGTTATTGGCAGTCCGATCTAAAGTGACAGAAGGTTACTCGCTAGCGGATAGCTTGTCTGATTATCCACACATCTTCGATGAACTGTTTAGGGCCATGGTTGCGGCGGGTGAGAAGTCTGGTCACTTAGATGCGGTATTGGAGCGACTGGCCGATTACGCAGAAAATCGTCAGAAGATGCGCTCTAAGCTGCTACAAGCGATGATCTACCCTGTGGTGCTGGTGGTGTTTGCGGTGACGATTGTTTCGTTCCTGTTGGCAACCGTGGTACCTAAGATCGTCGAGCCTATTATCCAAATGGGCCAAGAGCTTCCTCAGTCGACACAATTTTTATTGGCATCGAGTGAATTTATCCAGAATTGGGGCATCCAATTACTGTTGTTGATCATTGGTGTGATTGTGTTGATTAAGACCGCGCTCAAAAAGCCGGGTGTTCGCATGAGCTGGGATCGCAAACTATTGAGTATTCCGCTGATCGGCAAGATTGCGAAAGGGATCAATACCTCTCGTTTTGCACGAACACTCTCAATTTGTACCTCGAGTGCGATTCCAATCCTTGAAGGGATGAAGGTCGCGGTTGATGTGATGTCGAATCAACATGTGAAACAACAAGTATTACAGGCTTCAGACAGTGTTAGAGAAGGCGCAAGCCTACGTAAAGCGTTGGATCAAACCAAACTCTTTCCACCGATGATGCTGCATATGATTGCCAGTGGTGAGCAGAGTGGTCAGTTGGAACAGATGCTGACAAGAGCGGCAGACAACCAAGACCAAAGCTTTGAGTCGACGGTCAATATCGCGTTAGGCATTTTCACCCCAGCGCTTATCGCGTTGATGGCCGGTTTGGTGCTGTTTATCGTGATGGCGACACTGATGCCGATGCTTGAAATGAACAATTTAATGAGTGGATAACGTACTGCTCATCAGACGTTAGTTTTTGGATTATCGAGAAGAAGGGCATTATTACCTTCAACTCGCTATCTGTAATTTGGAGAAAATAATGAAAAATAAAATGAAAAAACAGTCAGGCTTTACTCTATTGGAAGTGATGGTTGTTGTGGTTATTCTTGGTGTTTTAGCCAGCTTTGTTGTTCCTAACCTTTTGGGTAACAAAGAGAAGGCGGATCAACAGAAAGCCATCACGGATATCGTGGCGCTAGAGAACGCGCTAGATATGTACAAACTGGATAACAGTGTTTACCCAACAACGGATCAAGGCCTTGATGGATTGGTTTCTAAGCCAAACAGTCCAGAGCCTCGTAACTACCGTGACGGTGGCTACATTAAGCGTCTGCCTAACGACCCATGGGGCAATGAGTATCAATACCTAAGCCCAGGTGATAACGGTACTATCGATATCTTTACGCTTGGTGCTGACGGCCAAGAAGGCGGTGAAGGTATCGCTGCGGATATCGGTAACTGGAACATGCAAGATTTCCAATAAGCTTCGGTTTATTGTCGCTTGATAAGTTCCTGTTGGTGAACAGTTCGTGTTAGTTGATACGTTATTGATGGTAGGACGTAAACAGATGGAGTCTACAAGGTGAAAACTCAGCAAACACAGCCAGGTTTCACCTTGATTGAGATTCTTTTGGTGTTGGTATTACTGTCAGTAACGGCGGTCGCGGTGATCGCGACTATTCCGACCAATAGCAAAGATGTCGCCAAAAAATACGCTCAAAGTTTTTATCAACGAGTTCAATTACTCAATGAAGAGGCTATTTTGAGTGGCTTGGATTTTGGCGTTCGTGTCGATGAAAAGAAATCGACTTACGTTCTGATGGCTCTGAAGTCAGAAGGTTGGCAAGAAGTCGAATTTGAAAAAATCCCCTCTTCAACTGAATTACCGGAAGAACTCGCGTTGTCACTGACTTTAGGTGGTGGCGCATGGGAAGACGATGATCGTTTGTTCAATCCCGGAAGCTTGTTTGATGAAGATATGTTTGCGGATCTTGAAGAGGAAAAAAAGCCCAAGCCACCTCAGATATACATTTTGTCGAGTGCTGAAATGACGCCATTTGTATTGTCGTTTTATCCAAATACCGGAGACACCATACAAGATGGTTGGCGTATTCGGGTGTTGGATAATGGTGTGATTCGACTGCTAGAGCCGGGAGAAGAAGATGAAGAGGAATAACCGTTCTCCTTATCGTTCTCGTGGTATGCCTTTTGGTTCTAGAGGAATGACTCTGCTTGAAGTATTAGTTGCGCTCGCTATCTTCGCTACGGCGGCGATCAGTGTGATTCGTGCTGTCACCCAACACATTAATACCCTCAGTTATTTAGAAGAAAAAACCTTCGCGGCGATGGTTGTTGATAACCAGATGGCCTTAGTCATGCTGCATCCTGAGAAGCTTAAAAAAGCGCAGGGCACGCAAGAGTTAGCGGGAAGAGAGTGGTTCTGGAAGGTGACTCCCATCGATACCAGCGATAATTTATTAAAGGCGTTTGATGTGAGTGCAGCAACCAGTAAGAAAGCGTCTCCAGTGGTCACGGTGCGCAGTTATGTGGTCAATTAAAAGCGTGTCGTTAGCTAAGAGCAAGTCGCCAAGCGAGAGCATGTCCGCCAATAAGCGAGAGCCTCGTAAACAAGGTCTATCTTCAAAAGGGAGAGGCTTTACTTTAATCGAAGTTTTGGTCTCGATTGCCATCTTTTCCACGTTAAGCATGGCGGCTTATCAGGTGGTAAATCAGGTCCAACGAAGCAATGAACTCTCTATTGAGCGCAGTGCTCGTTTAAATCAACTGCAACGCAGTTTAGTCATTTTAGATAATGATTTTCGCCAGATGGCGGTACGACAATTTCGTACCAATGGTGAAGAAGCATCATCTAAGCTGATCCTAATGAAAGAGTATTTACTGGATTCCGACAGTGTTGGCATCATGTTTACTCGCCTTGGTTGGCACAACCCACAGCAGCAGTTCCCTCGCGGAGAAGTCACCAAAGTAGGCTACCGCATAAAAGAGGAAACGCTTGAGCGTGTATGGTGGCGTTACCCCGATACACCTGCCGGCCAACAAGGTGTGATTACTCCTCTGCTTGATGATGTTGAGAACCTGGAGTTCGAGTTTTATGACGAAAGCCGCTGGGGCAAAGAGTGGCAAACCGATAAATCACTGCCTAAAGCGGTGAGACTTAAGCTGATACTGAAAGATTACGGTGAGATAGAACGTGTTTATCTCACACCAAGTGGCGCCTTAGATCAGGTCGATGATTCTGCAAATAGTGACTCTTCAGGCAGTAATGAGGGGAATAATGATTCATCAAACTAATAAGCCTGCACTGACAAGATCTGCTGTGGGGCGTAAGCAGCGTGGTGTCGCGCTGATCATTATTCTGATGCTTTTGGCGATCATGGCAACCATAGCTGGCAGTATGTCGGAGCGTCTGTTTACGCAATTCAAGCGCGTTGGCAATCAACTGAATTACCAACAGGCTTACTGGTATAGCATTGGTGTAGAAGCGCTTGTCCAAGACGGTATTAGGCAAAGTTATAAAGATAGTGATACGGTGAACTTAAGCCAGCCATGGGCGTTAGAAGAGCAGGTATACCCATTGGATTATGGCCAAGTTAAAGGGCGTATCGTTGATGCGCAGGCTTGTTTCAATCTTAATGCGCTCGCTGGGATTACGACGACATCAAGTAACCAAACCCCTTATTTAGTGAAGGTTTGGCAAACCTTACTGGAAAACCAAGATGTGGATCCTTATCAGGCTGAGGTTATCGCAAATTCAAGTTGGGAATTTCTGGACTCTGATACTCGAGCCACCTCTTCTACGGGTGTAGAAGACAGCACTTATGAGGCGATGAAGCCAGCTTATTTGGCGGCGAATGGCTTAATAGCAGATGAATCGGAGCTGCGAGCCGTTTATCAGGTCTCTGGTGAGGCAATGGAAAAGGTACATCCATTTATTTGCGCTTTGCCCACTGATGATTTCCGATTAAACGTGAATACCATCTCGGAAAAGCAGGCATCTTTACTGGAAGCAATGTTTGCACCCGGTCTAAGTGAATCGGACGCCAAACAGCTGATAGACAAGCGCCCATTTGATGGCTGGGATTCGGTGGATGCGTTTATGGCTGAGCCTGCTATTGTTGGTGTGAGTGCAGAAGTCAGCAAACAAGCGAAAGCATATTTAACTGTAGATAGCGCCTATTTTGAGCTAGATGCAGAGGTATTAGTTGAGCAGTCTCGTGTACGTATACGAACGCTTTTCTATAGTAGTAATAGAGAAACAGTGACGGTAGTACGCCGTCGTTTTGGAGGAATCCGTGAGCGAGTTTCTGACCGTTCGACTGAGTAGCGAGCCACAAAGCCCAGTGCAGTGGTTGGTTTGGTCGACAAGCCAACAAGAAGTGATAGCAAGTGGTGAGCTGTCTAGCTGGGATCAGCTTGATGAGTTAACGCCTTACGCTGAAAAGCGTAGCTGTATCGCTTTATTGCCGGGAAATGAGTGCTTAATTAAGCGTGTTGAAATTCCGAAAGGTGCTGCTCGCCAGTTCGACTCTATGCTGCCATTTTTGTTAGAAGACGAAGTGGCACAAGATATCGAAGACTTACATCTAACCATTTTAGATAAAGATGCAACGCACGCTACTGTGTGTGGTGTAGATCGCGAATGGTTAAAACAAGCTTTAGACCAGTTTCGCAAAGCCAATATTATTTTCCGTAAGGTGCTCCCAGATACACTATCCGTGCCTGTTGAAGAACAAGGCATCAGTGCGTTGCAAATCGACCAGCATTGGCTATTGCGCCAAGGTCACTCTCAACGTCAAGGTAACTATCAAGCCGTATCAATCAGCGAAGCATGGTTAGCGATGTTTTTGCAAAGTGATTGGGTTGTAGCTGACGACGAAGAGCAACCTACGACTATCTTCAGCTACACCACAATGCCGAGCGATGATGTACAGCAGCAAAGCGGTATGGAATGGCAAGCAAAGCCTGCGGAATTGGTGATGTCCTTATTGAGCCAACAAGCGATCACAAGCGGCGTAAATTTACTGACGGGCACCTTTAAAACCAAATCTTCTTTCAGTAAATATTGGCGTGTATGGCAGAAGGTGGCGATCGCTGCTTGCTTGTTGGTGGCCGTGATTGTGACTCAACAAGTGTTGAAGGTGCAGCAATACGAAGCACAAGCACAAGCCTATCGCATGGAGAGTGAGCGTATCTTTAGAGCCGTTCTGCCAGGCAAACAACGAATTCCTACAGTAAGCTACCTTAAGCGTCAGATGAATGATGAAGCTAAGAAATACGGTGGCTCAGGCGATGGTGACTCCTTACTTGGTTGGTTAGCATTGCTGCCAGAAACGTTAGGACAAGTGAAATCGATCGAAGTCGAAAGCATTCGCTATGATGGCAATCGCTCTGAAGTTCGATTACAAGCTAAAAGCGCTGATTTTCAACATTTTGAGACGGCTAAAGTGAAACTTGAAGAGAAGTTTTCCGTTGAACAAGGGCCATTGAACCGTAATGGCGATGCCGTATTTGGTAGTTTTACCCTTAAGCCCCGTCAGTAACTGCGCAAGGAGATCAGTGATGAGAAATATAATTGAGCCACTCCAAGCGTGGTGGACTTCAATAAGTCAAAGAGAGCAACGATTAGTCGTTGGTTGCTCAATTTTATTGGTAGTAGGTATCATTTATTGGGGGCTAATACAGCCCCTCAGTCAGCGAGCTGAACTGGCACAGAGTCGCATTCAAAGTGAAAAGCAACTACTGGCTTGGGTTACCAATAAAGCCAATGAAGTGGTTGAACTAAGAGGCAATGGTGGCATTAGTGCTAGTCAGCCTTTGAATCAATCCGTGCCTGCATCTATGCGTCGCTTCAAGATTGAATTGATACGAGTGCAACCACGTGGCGAGATGCTGCAAGTGTGGATTAAACCTTTGCCATTTAATCAATTTGTTGATTGGCTGACATACCTGAAAGAAAAGCAGGGTGTTGAGGTTGAGTTTATGGATATTGATCGCTCTGATAGCCTTGGGGTTATTGACGTCAACCGACTACAGTTTAAATGAGGTTAATGTGAAACGCGGTTTATCTTTTAAGTATGGTTTGTTATTTAGCAGCATCTTTATCGTTTTTTTCTCGGTAAGTTTGTTGCTGCACTTGCCGGCTTCTTTTGTTCTCAAACATGCGCCCGTTGTACGTGGTTTAAGCATTGAAGGTGTTGAGGGTACGGTTTGGCAAGGTCGCGCTAACAATATTGCGTGGCAGCGTGTCAATTACGGCTCAGTGCAGTGGGACTTCCAGTTCTCTAAACTATTCCAAGCCAAAGTAGAACTTGCGGTTCGCTTTGGACGTAACAGCGACATGAACTTATCTGGTAAAGGGCTTGTCGGGTATAGCATGAGTGGTGCTTACGCGGAAAACTTAGTGGCATCAATGCCAGCTAGCAACGTGATGAAATATGCGCCAGCCATCCCTGTGCCAGTGTCTATTACAGGACACGTTGAACTGACTATCAAACATGCTGTTCATGCTCAACCTTGGTGCCAATCGGGTGAAGGTACGCTTGCTTGGTCGGGCGCTGCGGTTGATTCTCCGGTTGGCTCGTTAGATTTTGGCCCTGTGATTGCTGACATCAGTTGTGAAAACAGCACTGTTTCAGCGAAAGGTAATCAGAAGAGTGCTCAAGTTGATAGTGAGTTTTCTGCGAGCGTAACGCCAAATCAAAGCTACACCTCGGCCGCATGGTTTAAGCCGGGCGCTGAATTCCCACCTGCGATGCAGAGTCAGCTTAAGTGGTTGGGCAACCCTGACAGCCAAGGTAAGTACCAGTTTACCTACCAAGGTCGTTTTTAATCCGGTATCTACTTCTGAACTAGCATCCGTTGGTTATCAAATAACGAGATATAAAAAATGGGCACCTCAATGAGGTGCCCATTTTGTTTGAATGCCTAACTGCTTAACTGCTTAACTGCTTAACTGCTTAACCGCGACCAAAGCCGTCGAGTTTAGTCTTTGCCTTGTAAGATTTCTGCCCACGGTAAGTCAGCATCACCAAGCACAATGAAGTTCGGGTTCTCAAGCGTCTCTCTTTCATTGTACGAAAGCGGCTCTAACTGGGTGCTTAAGATTCGTCCGCCAGCTTCTTCAACAATGCACTGGGTTGCTGCGGTATCCCACTCTCCGGTTGGTCCAATACGTAGATAACAATCGACAGCTCCTTCTGCGACTAAACATGCCTTAAGCGCAGCAGAGCCAAGAGGAACTAAGTCGTAGTTCCAAGCAGAGCTCATACGGTTAGTGATTCGATTGATGTCTTGGCGACGGCTGATTGCCATCGCGATCGATTGGTTTGGTAGCTCGTGACGATGCGTTTTGATTTTAACGCTGTCATTAAGGTCTGGAATTTTCCAAGCGCCTTTACCACTGTAAGCGTAATAGCTCACACCTGAAACCGGTGCGTACACGACGCCCATTACCGGCTTGTTGTGTTCGATTAGGGCAATGATTGTCGCGAAATCGCCACTTCGTGCGATGAACTCCTGTGTACCGTCCAGCGGGTCAACCAACCAGTAGCGATCCCATTGAGAACGTTGCTCTAGGCTGATATCAGCGGCTTCTTCCGATAACACCGGAATATCAGGTGTCAGTTCGCTAAGTTTTTTCGAGATCAGTTTATGAGCGGCGAGATCAGCACTAGTGACGGGCGTATCATCACTCTTGGTAAACTCTTCGTAATCTTTTTTCTCGTAGATCTCTAAGATCAGTTGCCCAGCAGAGCGAGCAATCTCAATGACAGAGGGCAGCAGGTGAGACAAATCTTTTGTTATTGGCATAAATATTCTCTTACTCTTCGAGTGATTCTGACTGTTTTAATTATTGTTTAATACGCGAAGGGCTAATAGTAGGGCGGTAATACTGCGAGCCTCACAGAAGTCGAGATGCGTTAACAGTTCTTCGGCTTGAGCAAGTGGCCAGCGCACAATGTCTAGTGGCTCTGGTTCATCACCTTCTAGTTTCTCTGGGTAGAGCTCTTCTGCGATAAACAGCGTCATTTTGCTAGAGAAATAAGAGGGTGCAAGGATCACTTCTTTTAGAGGAGTAAGCTTGTTGGCACCAAAGCCAATCTCTTCTTTTAGTTCACGAACGGCGGCTTCATTTGGTTGTTCGCCTGGATCAATTAGACCTTTTGGGAAGCCGAGTTCATAGCGCTCTGTACCCGCAGCGTATTCACGTACTAACAGAATATCGCCTTGTTCCGTAATCGGAACCATCATGACTGCGTTTCGGCCGCTGGGCTTCATACGTTCGTAAGTGCGCTCTTCACCGTTTGAAAAGCGTAAATCGAGAGACTCGATAGAGAACAGTTTTGATTGAGCGACAGTTTGCTGAGCCAAAATTTCTGGTTTGGTCCTTTTTGTCATTGCGCTCACTCCTTAACTCATTGGAATTCTTTCTTATAAAGTCATTCTAATATAGGGGAAATGACGGTGAGTTCCTAGATCCTAGCTTTCATATCCTAGAATTATTGGAGCAGGAACCGATTGCGATCACTTGAATACCTTACTGCAAATGGTAACGCCTCACTATTGTTGGCATTGAACGGGAAATATACGGTTCAGGAGTGCTTCTGCTGTTTTAAACACAAAAAAGGTTGATGCTTGCGCATCAACCTTTTGATTGAATCTTTAACTATCTACTGGCTAAGACTGTATGAGTGCTTAGTAGTAAGAGTGCTCACCGCGATCGTGTTCAGTTGCATCACGAACGGCTGTCAATTCACCTTCGAATTGTTGAAGAAGTTCTTTCTCGATGCCTTCTTTTAGCGTTACATCAACCATTGAGCAACCGTTACAACCACCGCCGAATGCAACGATAGCAGCACCTTCTTCAGTGATCTCTACTAGGCTAACGTGACCGCCGTGGCCAGCAAGCTGTGGGTTCACTTGGGTTTGGATTGCATACTCAACACGCTCTATCAGAGTTGCGTCGTCTGATACTTTACGCATTTTAGCGTTTGGTGCTTTAAGCGTTAGTTGAGATCCCATTTTGTCAGTCACGAAGTCAATCTCAGCTTCGTCTAGGAATGGTAGGCTTAACTCATCGACGTATGCCGAGAAAGCGTCGAAAGAAAGCTTAGTGTCAGACGCTTCGATAGCATCTGTTGGGCAGTAAGAAACACCACACTCAGCGTTTTGTGTGCCTGGGTTTACCACGAACACACGAATGTTTGTACCTTCAGGCTGCTGTGACAGCAGATTGGCAAAGTGAGTTTGAGCTGTTTCTGTAATAGTAATATTTGACACGACGAATACCTGAGTAGATTTGTAGGTTATTAGCGCCATTCTACTCCTGTCAGACTTGTAATTCAGCCCTTTTTTGTTGGATTGCTGTACAAGTAGCGATTCACAGCTTCTATCCAGAGGGCTCAGGAGTGCGGCAGATGCAGTAAATATCAATCCTTTTCACACCTACTTCAAGTAGTAATTGGCATAATTGATACACAGTACTGCCGGTGGTTACAACATCATCAATTATCGCGACGTGAGAGGGGATATTTCCATGAAAGTCTTGTTTTCTAAGCGTAAAAGCATTCTTTAGATTGTGTAATCGCGCGGATTTAGTTAGCCCTTGCTGAGAAGCTGTTGAGCGAATTCGACGGAACAGCACCTCATCTTTAACGCCAAGTTCTTGAGCTGTGTAATTAGCGAGCAGCTGACTTTGATTAAAGCCACGATGAATATATCGACGCCAATGCAGAGGGACACTGGTGATCATCGAAGCAGGATGTTCGATACGTGAAGCTAATAGCTTTGACAGATCGCGTGCAAACCAAAACTTATCGGCGTACTTCATTTGCTGAATGTAACGTGCTGTTGGAAAGGTGTAGTCCCCAACACAATAGAGACGATGCCAAGGTGGAGGCTGTGATAAACATTGCCCGCACTGCTCTACTGTGAGCAGCGTTTTTAAACCACATCGTTGGCAGCGAGGAACTGGATCAAAGAGTTTGAGACAAGAATTACACCATCTCGGGTGAGTATCGCTGTGCGACTTATCTAGCTTACACAGGTCGCATTGAGGTGTGACCAGACGTGGTGTGTGTTTTTGTAGCCAATCGGATAACATAGCTCGTGATGCTTTTGGGTTATGGTGTTCCTTTTACTCACAATACTGAAAAGCGCGGATTATCGCTGATGGAAAAAGTAGGGAATATCGAGAATGAGTGACACGTTATATTGGCATGTTTCTGGGCAAGGGCCTGATTTAGTGTTGGTTCATGGCTGGGGAATGAACGGTGCGGTATGGCAACAAACCGTTGATGCGTTAGAAGCTGATTTTCGAGTGCATGTTGTTGACCTTCCTGGGTATGGACACAGCGCGCATTGCCACGCTCAAGATCTTGAAGAGATAGCTCAGCAATTGTTGGCCGAAGCTCCAAAGCAGGCTATTTGGGTCGGTTGGTCACTGGGTGGCTTGGTCGCAACACACATGGCTTTGTATCACTCAGATTACGTAAGCAAATTGGTAACTGTTGCCAGCTCTCCTAAATTCGCCGCTGCAAAAGAACCCGTGTTATGGCGAGGCATTCAGCCAAACGTATTAAGCGCATTTACCGAACAGCTGGTTGAAGATTTCCAAACTACTATCGAACGCTTTATGGCACTGCAAGCCATGGGCAGCCCTTCTGCAAGGCAAGATGTAAAACAACTCAAGCAAGCGGTACTGTCTCGTCCGCTTCCGAATCCTAATTCTTTATTGGCCGGCTTAAAGATGCTGTCGGATGTTGACTTGCGAGAACAACTGCCGGAGATTTCAGTGCCTATGCTGCGTTTATACGGGCGACTGGATGGATTAGTGCCAATCAAGGTAGCAAAAGATCTGGGTAGAGCGCTGCCTCATACCGAGCAATATATATTCACGCAGTCTTCACATGCGCCGTTTATGACAGAAGCCGATGCCTTTTGCAGTGAACTAGTTAGCTTCGCGCAAAAATAATCACTAAATTTATTGCTGGATTGGTCGATATATAACCTAATACCAATCACAGTAAGTAAGTGTTCAAAAATAGCGTAGGAAAAAGGCTTGAGAACAAGGCTGCTTTTTTTTTGACAAGTAGTTTTGATAAGTAGTTATTCTACAATCAAAATTTCTAACTCCGTTATCAAGCATTTTAACAAGCTAGGATGAGCAGTTATTTACTACGATTGGTATAACACCAAGGCATTGCATGATACTCAGACCTAACTCTCTCATGAGTTGATTGCGGTAAGTTGGGCTATGCCTGTTGTGCTGAGTCAGTACGACAGCGTTATGGCAACAGTGATGGGCGATTCTTGAGGAGAGTTCGCGATGATTGTGTCACCTGCAACTGCAGTAAGTGTGCCACTAATCGCCCCGTCCGTTAATGTGCAAACAGAGCAAGTTGCGCGTGATAATAGAGTCCGAGAACCTGTTGCTCCCGCAGTAGCATTGGCGAGAACCAATGCAGAGCGTAAGGTAAAACCGGACGATAAACGAAGGCAGCAGTCGGCTTGGGATCCTTCAGACCATCCAGGTTATGAAATGGAGAACGAGTCAGAGGCCAATTCGGTTAGCCATGAAAAGCCACAAGATCCTTTTGACAGGCTGTTCAGCTTATTGGCTCTGAGAACATACAGTGCTGATCAAGGAAAGGGCTATACCATGCGTTTCCGCCTGCCAAAGCATATTTTAGATGCGGCGATTCAGGAGGGACAGATGGAGAAACGACGTAAGGTCATAAAATATCATTATGGTCATGCTGTTGCGCCTCATGCTCCGTCAGAGATGTTAGTCGTATTATAGTTATACTCTTCATACTTGAAGCTGCAGCGTTGTTAACTGCGTAAGTTCACCCTAATCACATAGAACCTCTATGCTCATAGGGATGAACTTCATTCCTTTGTAGGGAAAAGGTTGCCTAGCTGCAACTCCAATTATTTTGAGTATAAGCACGAAGAATACAGCTAAGCTTCGATGTCTTTTTTGAACACATAATAAAAAAACCTGCATACCCCTAAGGGATGCAGGTTTTCTGTTTTAAGCATATCTGTTTTGCAGACGAGTTAACGGATTACTTTTTCGCTTTTGCAAAAGCAGCAGCGAATGCACCACCCATCGCCGCGTTTTGTTGTGGTTCCTCACGACGGCGTTGTCCACCTTGTGAGTTTTGGTTCGGGCGGTTTTGTGTGCGAGGTGCACTTGAACGTTGTGCGCGGTTATCTTGTCCAGGCTCATCTTTCATGCGCATGCTTAGTGCAATACGTTTACGCTGAACATCCACTTCCATGACCTTCACTTTCACGATATCACCCGCTTTCACCACTTCTCGTGGGTCAGAGACAAAGCGATCGGTCAGTGCTGAAATGTGTACCAAGCCGTCTTGGTGAACACCAATATCTACGAACGCACCGAAGTTAGCCACGTTTGAAACCACGCCTTCTAAGATCATACCGGGTTCTAAGTCAGACATGCTATTTACGCCATCGGCGAACGTTGCCGTCTTGAACTCAGGACGAGGATCTCGCCCCGGTTTATCCAGCTCTTTGATGATGTCGGTTACTGTCGGTACACCAAAATTCTCATTAGTGTAATCAACCGCATGTAAGCCACGTAAGAAGTCTGTGTTACCTACCAGAGATTTGATGTCTTTGTGGTTTTTCTCGGCGATGGTTTTCACCAATGGGTAAGCTTCTGGGTGAACCGATGATGCGTCTAGCGGGTTCTTACCATCCATGATACGTAGGAAGCCAGCACATTGTTCAAAGGCTTTTGGCCCTAAACGAGCGACTTTTTTCAAGGTAGTACGCGCTTCGAAACGACCATTCTCATCACGGAAGTCGACGATGTTTTGAGCGATGGTGCTAGAAAGACCAGCGACACGAGTCAGAAGCGCGGCAGAAGCGGTATTCACATCAACACCAACGGCGTTTACACAGTCTTCGACAATCGCATCTAGGCGCTTAGCAAGCATGGTTTGGCTCACATCGTGTTGGTATTGGCCCACACCGATCGATTTAGGGTCAATCTTCACAAGCTCTGCTAGTGGGTCTTGTAGACGACGCGCAATAGACACCGCACCACGAATCGAGACATCCATGTTCGGGAATTCTTTTGCCGCTAGCTCAGAAGCAGAGTAAACCGATGCGCCGGCTTCGCTGACAATGATTTTCTGTGCTGTTAGGTTGCCACGCTTAATCACATCAGCAACAAAGCTGTCTGTTTCGCGTGAAGCGGTACCATTACCAATCGCAATCAAATCAACATTGAACTGGCGAACCATCTGCTCAACCACGTGTGCAGATTTGTCGTATTGCTTCTGTGGTGGGTGAGGGTAAATGGTTTCTGTTGCTAGAACCTTACCGGTTGAATCCACCACGGCGATTTTCGAACCAGTACGTAAACCCGGATCTAAGCCCAAAGTTGCTCGAGGGCCAGCAGGCGCCGCCATCAACAAGTCTTTAAGGTTGGTTGCGAACACTTCAATCGCTTCGATTTCACCGCGTTCTTTCATCGCGCCCATCAGCTCAGTTTCCATGTGCATAGAAACCTTGATACGCCATGCCCAGCTAATCACTTGTTTACGCCATGCATCCGCAGGAGCGCTGCTTAGGGTAATACCGTAGTGATCAGAGATGATGCTTTCGCAGTATGAACCGCGTACACCTTCTTCTTGTTCAGGGTCTGCATTCATTGCCAGCGTTAGGAAGCCTTCATTTCGGCCTCGCAACATAGCAAGCGCACGGTGAGAAGGCACTTTGTTGAGTGTTTCGTTGTGTTCGAAATAGTCTTTGAATTTCTCGCCTGCTTGCTCTTTCCCTGCCACGACACGTGAAACGAGTTCTGAGTTACGCGTTAGATGTTGGCGAATTTTTTCAAGTAGGTTTGCGTCTTCTGCAATACGCTCCATCACGATTGCACGTGCCCCATCGAGTGCGGCTTTAGTATCAGCAATGCCTTTATCGCTGCTGATGAAGTTAGCGGCTTCGGTTTCAGGATCGTGCTGTGGTTCATTCCAAAGTGTATCGGCAAGTGGCTCTAAGCCTGCTTCGATTGCGATTTGACCTTTGGTACGACGCTTTGGTTTGTATGGCAGGTATAAATCTTCAAGGCGCGTCTTGCTGTCGGCTTGAGTGATATCACGCTCCAGTTCTGGCGTGAGTTTGCCTTGGTCTTGAATCGATTTCAGGATCGTTTGGCGACGATCGTCTAGTTCGCGAAGGTATGAAAGGCGACTGTCAAGGTTACGTAGTTGGGTATCGTCTAAGCCACCCGTGACTTCTTTACGGTAGCGGGCAATAAAGGGAACGGTATTACCGTCGTCAATTAGGTTTACTGCGGCGGTGACTTGCTCTGAACGAACATTCAGTTCTTCAGCAATCAGTCGACAGATAGCTTGGCTCATCCGATGAATCTCTTATTTAATATCATGACAAATACATGGGGGTGAGCGTACGCTTTTTCTAGCTTTGACTGTGTAATTATCCTGTCAGAAGTCCAATTTCCGTTTCTGATACCCAGTTTGTGCGAGATCTCTCACACGTGGTGTGCGACTAAGTCACTTTAAATCGATGAAATCGTCTTAAAATAAACCTAAGTTACTGATTTTATTTGTTTGTGTGTTTGTGGGCGTATTTCTCACCTGAAATGTTTTTTGGGACTGTCTAGGAAACTCGCCCAAATACCGTAATATTTAACTTGTCGACAGGGAGTTGGCAGGAACAGGAAAAAGCCTAACGGACTAGGTATCTTCAGGATGAAGATTTGATTACTTAGGATGAGTGGTCAGCAAGGAAGTGATAATCTCTGGATGAGATTCGCCAGTCAGGATGACAGGCTAGAATGGACACCGCTAGGATGGCGATGAACAAAAAGGAAATTGGTTAAAGGATTTAGCCACTATCAAGGAAAGATGCAGGGAGCACCTTATCTCGAAGAGATAAACAGTAGCCGGATTGCTGCGATAGAGACTTAACCCCGTCAGGCGAAAGCCTAGCGGGGTTTTCTTTTATCTGGCGTTTGGGTTTGCTTGAACACTCAGCTCATCGCTAAGTGTTTATTAGGTTTGATTATTCGTCGTCTGCGTAGCGAATCGAGTTAATGAACCACTCTTTGTCGCCTTCCGGTGTGGTTACCGTAAACTCGTCATCCACTTCTTTCTTGAGCAGAGCTCTAGCCATTGGTGAGTCGATAGAGATATAGCCTTTGGCATCGCCGTAGATCTCTTCTGGGCCGACAATTCGAAACTTCTTAATTTCCCCATCATCATTCTCAATTTCGACCCAAGCACCGAAAAATACCTTACCTTCTTGTTGTGGCGAGTAATCCACGATAGTGACATCTGGTAGGAATTTGCGTAGGAAACGCACTCGGCGATCAATCTGACGAAGCAAACGCTTATTGAAGGTGTAATCTGCGTTTTCTGAACGATCTCCAAGGCTTGCAGCCCAAGTGACTATCTTAGTGATTTCAGGACGCTTCTCGTGCCATAAGTGGTCATGTTCTGCTTTGAGCTTGTTATAACCTTCGCGGGTGATAAGTTTGGTTTTCATAAATCTGACTTAATGAAATGATGATCTAAGATAGAATATATAGAAAGGCAACATACGTTAACAATTATTTAGGCGACTTTTCCCTCAATAATGTTACATTTTTAATGTCTTATACCAATATACAATGTACCAAGAATGCTTAACCTTAGGTTTAAGCTTTAATAGGTGGAACCATTACATGCAAGAAAACTACAAAATTTTAGTGGTCGATGACGATGCTCGTTTACGTGCACTGCTAGAACGCTATCTGTCAGAGCAAGGCTTTCAAGTGCGTAGCGTGGCAAACAGTGAGCAGATGGACCGCCTGTTAACCCGTGAAAACTTTCACTTGATGGTATTGGATTTAATGTTGCCGGGCGAAGACGGTCTTTCGATCTGTCGTCGTCTACGAAACGCAAACAACTCGCTACCAATCCTGATGCTTACAGCAAAGGGTGACGAAGTGGATCGCATTGTGGGTTTGGAAGTGGGTGCTGATGATTACCTGCCAAAACCATTTAATCCACGTGAACTGCTTGCTCGTATCAAAGCGGTAATGCGTCGCCAAGTGATTGAAGCACCGGGCGCGCCAAGCACAGAAGAGTCTGTGGTTGAGTTTGGTGAGTTTCGTCTAAACCTAGGTACACGTGAAATGTTCCGCGGTGAAGAGCCTATGCCTCTTACCTCAGGTGAATTTGCGGTTCTGAAGTCACTGGTCACTAACGCTCGTGAGCCAATGTCTCGCGATAAGCTGATGAACATGGCTCGTGGCCGTGAGTATTCAGCGATGGAACGTTCTATCGATGTCCAGATTTCGCGTTTGCGTCGTCTAGTAGAAGAAGATCCAAGTAAACCTCGTTATATCCAAACGGTGTGGGGCTTGGGTTATGTATTCGTTCCAGATGGCAAAGCTGTGTAATCTAGCTTTGCTCGTTCTGTGATTCAGAATTCTTTATTTACGGGTCATCTCATTAATATGCGATGGCCCGTTTTGTATTCAGCACAATGAGAGATACCAATCGTAGTAAATAACTGCTCATCCTAGCTTGTTAAAACGCTCGATAACTTCGTTAGAAATTTTGATTGTAAAATAACTACTTATCAAAAATTGCAGCCTTGTTCTCAAGCCTTTTTCCGGCGCTATTTATGATCATTTACTTACTGTGATTGGTATTACAGCTATAGTTCCCACTATATCCCTTTATCATCCCTCACTTTAGGTCTTCTATGCGCATACGTAGCTCCTTTACTCAGTCGATAGTGCTCTTCTTAACCCTATTGGTTGCTAGCCAAATCTTTTCTTATTACGCGGTGTTCAATTATGCATTGATGCCGAGTTTGCAGCAGTTTAATAAGATTTTGGCTCACGAACTAAACCTAGTATTGGACCAAGGCAGTGATATCGAGATTGATGCACCACTGCGTCAGCGTGTACTTGAGCAGCTCGGGGTTACGGTTCATGCCAAGGACAGTGAAGCGTCGGGCGAGTACTACCATGCGGTCGCGATAGACCTGATGAGTGAGGAGATGACCAAAGAGCTCGGTTCTGAAACCGAAGTGCGATTGGTTTTGGGCAAAGAAAGTTACGTGTTGTGGATGGACATTGCGCAGTTGCCTAACTCCTTGATTCGTATTCCCCTGTCTGAGCTGCAAGAAGAAGACTTTGCGCCTCTATTTCGTAACAGTCTGATCATGGCGTTGTTGATTGTTGCTGGTGGGTGGCTGTTTATCCGCTTGCAAAATCGGCCGTTGATAGCCCTAGAGAAAGCCGCGCAAGGTGTTGGGCGTGGTGATATTCCACCGCCACTTCCAGTGCAAGGTGCACAAGAGATTCGCTCGGTAACTCGAGCCTTTAATCAGATGTCGAAAGGCATTCAAGAACTCGAAGAAGATAGAGCCCTACTAATGGCGGGTATCAGCCATGATCTGCGTACACCACTCACGCGTATTCGCTTGGCGACTGAGATGATGTCGCCAGAAGACAGTTATCTAGCGGAAGGGATCATCAGTGATACTGAAGAGTGCAATGAGATCATCAGTCAGTTTATGGATTACCTAAAGCCTGTTGATCGAGACTCATTCCAGGCGGTATTTGTTGATGATATTGCGCGCGAGGTCTCTAGCTCTGAAGGTGGCTATGAGGTTCAGATTGAAACCGATATTCCAGAAACCATGAAACCTGCGTTGGGTAACCCGATCGCGATGAAGCGTGCAGTGAGTAACTTGGTGGTGAACGCGCTACGCTACGGTAATGGTTGGGTCAAAGTATCGACTGGCATGACGGCAGATAACAAACTGGCTTGGGTAACGGTAGAAGATAACGGTCCGGGTATTCCACAAGACCAGATCGGGAAGTTGTTTGAACCGTTCACGCGTGGTGACACGGCTCGTGGTAGTGAAGGGACAGGTTTAGGTTTAGCGATCGTGAAACGTATTGTTAGTCAGCATCAAGGTGCGGTGGTGGTGAATAATCGCAGTGAAGGCGGTTTGAAAGCGCAGATCAGTTTCCCTGTGAAACCTTAGGCTATACGCACGAAAAAGGCTTCCTTGTAGAAGCCTTTTTACGTTTTAAGCAAGATATGAGGGCGAATTACGCCTTAGAATACACATCGCGTTCACCCAGCCAGCGGTTGATGATCGCCTTGGCGTTGTCTGGGTAGCTATCGTGAATATGACGCGCGATACGCTGCACTTCAGGTATCAAACGTTGGTCACGGACTAAGTCGGCAATCTTAAAATCAGCCAAGCCTGTCTGCTTGGTACCAAGTAACTCACCGGGCCCACGAATCTCTAAGTCGCGCTGAGCTATCACAAAGCCATCGTTACTTTCACGAAGTACCCCTAAGCGTTTCTGAGCGGTTTTAGATAGTGGGGAGTGGTACAACAGTACACAATGGCTTGCGACCGAACCACGGCCAACACGGCCACGCAGTTGGTGCAGTTGCGCTAGACCAAGACGCTCTGGGTTCTCGATGATCATTAAGCTTGAATTCGGTACATCTACACCGACTTCAATCACGGTTGTAGCAACTAACAGGTGCAGTTTGTTCTCTTTGAATTCCTGCATCACCGCTTGTTTCTCTGCGGGTTTCATTCGGCCATGAACCAAACCAATTTTTACGTCGGGCAGTTTGCGTTGCAGCTCTTCTGCCGTATCCGCTGCAGCTTGAGCTTCCAGTACTTCTGATTCATCGATCAACGTACACACCCAGTAAGCTTGTTTGCCTTCATTGAGACACGCATTTTTCACACGTTCAACAATGTCATCGCGCTTGGTATCAGGAATCGCGACGGTTTGAATTGGGGTTCGCCCCGGTGGTAACTCATCAATAATCGAGGTTTCGAGATCGGCATAGGCCGTCATCGCCAGCGTTCGTGGAATTGGTGTTGCCGTCATCACCAGTTGGTGAGGGTAATAACCTTGCTTCGCGCCTTTTTCACGTAGCTCTAGTCGCTGGTGGACGCCAAATCGGTGCTGCTCATCAATGATCACTAAACCAAGGTTGTTGAACTCGACATGCTCTTGAAATAGCGCATGAGTACCGACCACCATTTGCGCTTCGCCGCTGGCAATTCGTGTTAGTTCAGTTTCACGAGCCTTGCCTTTGAGTTTACCTGCTAGCCATCCAACTTGAATACCCATTGCCTCAAACCAGTTAGCAAAGTTAATCGCGTGCTGTTCTGCCAATAGTTCGGTTGGTGCCATCAATGCCACTTGCTGACCATGTTCCAATGCGCGAACAGCCGCGAGTGCAGCGACTAAGGTTTTACCAGAGCCCACATCACCTTGCACTAAACGCATCATAGGGTGCGGCTTTTCCAAGTCAGCTTCGATCTCTTTGGTCACTCGTGCCTGTGCATTAGTTGGCGAGAACGGTAGCTGATCTAACAGCTTATCTTTGAGGGTGTTCACCGGAGGAAAAGGCATTGCCTTGTCTTGCTGCCCTTTGCTACGAACAGACAACATCGACAGGTTTTGAGCCAGCAACTCTTCCATAATCAGACGCAGTTGCGCAGGGTGCTTGCCTTCATCAAACAGCTCTAGGTCAATGCCCGGGGGCGGCCTGTGAATGGTATGCAGTGCTTGTGCGAGGGTAATTTGGTGGTCGTATAGACCAGACGGTAGCAGCTCATTGACGGCTGCTTTATCGATTAACTCTAGAGCTTGGTCTGTGAGGTTACGTAGCGTGACTTGTCTTAGCCCTTCAGTGGTTGGATACACCGGAGTCAGGTTGGCTTCAACGTCTGGTTGTTGCCTAGGAGCAAAGAATTTGTAATCCGGATGGACAATCTCAAGCCCCATATTGCCGCGCTTGATCTCACCATAAGCATGCACTTGTTTGCCTTCGGCAAAGTTATTCTTCATTCCTGCAGTAAAGTTGAAAAAGCGCAGAGTAATCGTGCCGTTACCATCGCTGATCTTTACTGCGAGCATCTTACGTTTACCGAAAATGGTATCAACATGCATCACCTTGCCTTGTACAGCAGCCCACAGCCCGGCATGCAGCTTTACGATGGGATAGATACGAGTTCTATCTTCATAGCGCAGAGGTAGGTGAAATAGCAGGTCTTGTACATTGTTAAGCCCAACCTTTTCCAGTTTCTCTGCGACTTTTGCGCCGACTCCAGATAAAGAGTTGAGAGGGATAGCAGATAAAAGCTGTGACATAACAAGGCTCATAAACGTAAGAGAGATAATCTATTCAAGCATTTTACTGGATTTTTGTACAGGATAAAGCTCAAGAGCAGATTCGTGATGCGGGTAAACGAAATTCGAAGAGATTAAGAGTAAATAGGAGCTTGGATTTATCGGGGGGTGAAAGAATAGGGCAGTACAAAAAATTAAAGCAGACTCGAAATACGAAAGGTTGAGTGGTGAAAAGCTTTTGCTCTTCGTATCTCGAGACTCGTATCTCTCATCTGCTTTATTTGTCTGCTTTTAGATCTAGTTCTTGCGACGTCTTACTTTGAGCGCGTGTGGCATCACACGTAGCTTCTTCATAATACTCGCTAAATGAACACGATCTTTCGTGGTCAACAAGATAGTCACTGTGTACAAGCGTCCGTCACGTTCTTCGGTTGAGATACCGTGAATGTTCGAGCCTGTTTTCGAGATAACGTTAGTTAGCTCAGCCAGCGCACCTTGATGGTTCTGCAATTCGACCTGAAGTTCAGCTGTGAACTCTTGGTTGTAATCGTCAGACCATTCAACCGCCATGTATTTATCCGGTTCTTTCTGGTAACCACGAACGTTTGGACACGTTTCTCGGTGTACCACAAGACCACGACCTGGAGATACATGAGCAATAATGTGATCATCTGGAATCGGGTGACAACAGTTAGCGAACGTCAGTAATAGGCCTTCAGCACCACGGATAGGTAATTTCTTCCTAGGCGTATCGCTGTTGTTTGCCACTTCAGTCAGTTCGTCAGCATCGCCCAATAAACGACGAGCAATAACGATACTCATCAGTTCACCAAGACCAATCGATGCTAGCAAGTCTTCAATGTTATCGAGACGTAGATCAGACAATACATGTTCGATATTCTCTTGACCGACATCGGCAATAGAGTGTTCACCAAGTGCATGGTTCAGTAGGCGACGGCCAAGGGTAATCGACTCTTCACGACGCATCGTTTTCAGGACCTGACGGATCTTCGTACGCGCACGTGAGGTCACTACGTAGTTGAGCCATGCTGCATTCGGACGTGCGCCCGGAGCACTGATGATCTCAATAGTTTGGCCATTCTTCAGCGATTTGCTGAGTGGGTAAGGGTTCATGTCTACACGAGCACCGACACACATGTTGCCGACGTCGGTATGTACCGCGTAAGCAAAATCGACTGCTGTTGCGCCTGCTGGAAGTTCGACAATGCGACCTTTCGGCGTGAATACGAAGATCTCATCTGGGAACAGATCAGATTTAACATTTTCAATGAATTCGAATGAGTTACCTGCGCTTTGTTGCAGCTCAAGTAAGCTCTGCATCCAACGTTGTGCTTTAACCTGTGCGGTTGTTCCGTTGCTACTGCGTGAGCCATTGCCTTTGTAAGACCAGTGCGCCGCGACACCTTTATCTGCCATCTGCTCCATATCTTCAGTACGGATCTGGACCTCAACTGGCACCCCGTGAGGGCCGATCATTGACGTGTGCAGAGATTGGTAGCCGTTGGCTTTCGGTACCGCAATATAGTCTTTCATGCGGCCAGGACGAGGCTTGTACAGGCTGTGGGCCTGACCAAGTACGCGATAGCAAGTATCTGGTGTATCAACCACCACGCGGAAAGCGTAGATGTCCATAATGGTGTGGAAGCGCTGTTCTTTGGTTTTCATCTTGTTATAGATGGAGAACAGGTTCTTTTCACGACCAAGTACGCGAGCAGGCAAACCGACTTCTTCAAGGCGGCCTTCGATTTCGCTATGGATACGTTGAATCATCTCCTTACGGTTACCACGCGCAGCTTTCACTACGTTTTTCAGGACGCGATAACGGTTAGGATAAAGGGCTTCGAAGCCCAGTTCTTCTAGTTCTGTCTTGATGTTATGAATACCAAGACGGTGAGCTAGCGGAGAATAAATCTCTAGGGTTTCACGAGCAATACGACGCTTCTTATCAGGACGAAGTGCCCCAAGCGTACGCATGTTGTGAGTACGGTCAGCTAATTTGATCAAGATAACGCGGATGTCTTGCACCATCGCGAGAACCATCTTACGGAAGTTCTCTGCTTGCGCTTCTTTGCGATCACGAAATTTAAGCTTATCCAGCTTAGATACACCATCAACCAGTTCAGCAACGGTATTGCCGAATTGAGCTTCTAGCTCCTCTTTTGTAACTTCAGTATCTTCAATTACATCGTGGAGTAAGGCTGCTTGCAGAGTTTCGATATCCAGACGCATTTCTGCCAGGATTCTTGAAACAGCTACAGGGTGGATAATGTATGGTTCACCCGTTGAACGGGTTTGCCCTTCATGGGCGTCTCTCGCTACCACATAAGATTGACGCAGAGCCTCAACTTGAGGCTCTGTTAGGTATTCTTGGGCAACGTCTTTGAGGCTATCGAATAGATACAAATTAAAGGCCCGGAAGGTTAATTAGTTCGAATGACGTTGATTCTATCAGCGAATATGAGCTATCGAGTGTGAGCGATGCTGCTTACTGCTGCAAGCTCAGCCGCTTCTTGCTCTTGTTGCTCTTGACGCTCACGAGCATCTAGTACGTCTTTAGTGATAAGACCTTCTTCGATTTCGCGAAGAGCGATAACCGTTGGCTTATCGTTTTCTTCAGGCACTAGTGAATCTTTGCCGCCAGTTTGCATTTGACGTGCGCGGCGAGCCGCAATAAGAACTAGGTCGAAACGGTTGCCAACTTTTTCAACAGCGTCTTGAACAGTTACGCGTGCCATGAGGACTCCAAATAGTAATTAACTAATAAATTTTTGATGACGAGAAAGTATACAAGTTTAACTAGAGACTTTCTAGTTCACCGTATACTTATCTCAATGGAAAATCCAGTTATACCAATCACAGTAAATAAGTGTTCAGAGATAGCGCCGAACAAAAGTTTGAGAACAAGGCAGGATTTTTCGATAAGCAGTGACCCTACAATCAAAAATTCTAACGACGTTATCAGGCTTTTTCACAAGCTAGAATGACCAGTTGTTTACTACGATTGGTATCAGAGATTATTCCGCTAGTAGTGCTGTAAGCATGCCGCTGTATTTAGCTGCTTGCTTATCTTCTTTTAAGCGCTCCGCACGAATGATAGCTCTGAAGTCCATTAGGGCTGCATCAAAGTCATCATTCACGATCACATAATCGTATTCTGCATAGTGAGAAATTTCTGATTTTGCTTCGCTCATGCGTTTCGCAATAACTTCGTCGCTATCTTGGCCGCGAACATTCAAACGACGCTCTAGCTCACCATTTGATGGTGGAAGAATGAATACACTCTTCGCTTGAGGCATTTGTTCACGGATCTGACGAGCACCTTGCCAGTCGATATCTAGGAATACATCGATACCGCGGTCTAGGTTTTCTTCAATCCAAACGCGTGAAGTACCGTAGTAGTTGCCGAAAACTTCAGCGTACTCTAGGAATTCACCTTTATTAATAAGGTCTTCAAAATGATGCTTCTCTACGAAGTGGTAGTGAACACCATTTTCTTCACCAGGGCGCATACCGCGAGTGGTGTGTGAAACAGATACCTTCATTGCGTAGGTTGGATTGGTTTCTAGCATTGCTGAGATCAAGCTCGACTTACCTGCGCCACTAGGTGCAGATACGATGTAAAGAGTACCTTTGCCCATCTGTATATTTCCACTGTTGGTTGGATTGAGTGAGGGTGATAAACCGACACTATAAAAGATAGCACTGACTCTAATTTTTGTTCCGATGGTTGCATCTATAAAGGGATAACAAGTAAAACTAATAGAGACAACTGGTGAAAATTAGGTCAGAAAAATGGAGGCGAAGAGTAGCATATTTAGATTATTGAGAACAACTGGCTTGATCGTTATTTATTCTTAAATGATCCTTTGTCTGATCTTCCTATAAATGTAATGACTGATCATGTTCAGTTTTTTATGTGATCTGAACAAAATTTGTTGAAGTTTTAATCTCAATCCTTACAATCCGCGCAAACGATTAAATGCTGTATATATCTAGTGATATGGACTGGATGTTTCTACTACCGAGCCTACCTTGGTGACTACAGTTTTTAGTGTAGAGATCCCTCTATTCTCACAGCATTTGAATCTCAAATTTCTTAATTTAATACATAGGTTTTGTTGTGAATACCGACTCCACCCTGAAAGCCCAGAAGACATCTGGCTCACTTGACACCATGTTCAAACTCTCAGAGAGAAAGACCACGATCAGCACTGAGCTATACGCAGGTTTTATTACCTTCTTAGCGATGAGTTATATCTTGGCGGTTAATCCAGCAATTTTGGGTGGCATTCCGGGAATGGACAAAGGTGCAGTCTTTACGGCGACCGCTCTTTCTGCTGCTATTGCAACGCTTATCATGGGCATTTGGGGTAACTATCCAGTCATGCTAGCACCTGGCATGAGCATGAATGGCTTCTTCAAAGGTTTATTGTTAAGTGGTTCAGTGGCGGTACTTTGGAATGAAGCATTATTTGGCATCTTCCTATCGGGTATTCTTTATCTTGCTTTCTCATTGACCAATATCCGTAAGTCGATGATTGAATCGATTCCTGAAGATTTGAAGTTGGCGATTACTGTCTCTCTCGGCTTGTTCATTGCTTTCTTAGGCCTTAAGAATGCGGGTATCATCGTTTCTAACCCGTTCGTACTGGTTGGCTTAGGTGACATTTCCGATCCGAAAGTGATTATCGCTTATGTGAGTATCTTCATTGCATTGGGCTGTATGGTTCGTGACATTAAGTTGGCCACGTTTATCTCGTTTGTTTCCGCTATCGTGTTGACCATTCTTGCTGATGTATTCATGGGCACATCAAACGCCCCAATCCCTGACCAATTCTTTTCAATGCCACCAAGTATGGCAGGCAGCTTTGGCGCTATCTTTGACTTCTCAGCTTTTACGCCTGAGAAAATGTTCGATTTGTTGTTCATCGTACTTATCTTCTTGATTGTCGATTTCTTCGATGGATTGAGCACGATTGTGGGTGTTGGCCGTGATGCAGGTATCATCGACAAAGACGGCAAAGTGCCGAATGCAAAATCGGCGCTAGTGGCTGATGCGGGCGGTACTGTGATTGGTTCAATTCTAGGTACCACATCGATTACTGCTTTCTCTGAATCGGGTATTGCCTCTTCTCAAGGTGCGAAAACAGGTTTAGCGGCAGTCATGGTGGCTGGCCTATTCCTAGTGTCTCTATTCCTATACCCAATCTTCTCTATCTTCTCAGCGGCAATGGTCGCGCCTGCGATGGTTGTGGTAGGCATCTACATGGTGGGTCGTCTTGGTCAGATTAACTGGGAAAAGAAAGAGTCACGCATTGCAGCTTTCTTCACCATCATGTTCACAGTGCTAAGCTTCTCACCAGCGAACGGTATGGCGATGGGTTTCATCAGCTACGCATTCACAATGGTTGTTGCAGGTAAGCGCAAAGAAGTGCACCCATTGATCTACGGGCTGTGTGTGGTGTTCTTAACGTACCTGATTCTGTTGTAAGGCTAATTAGTCACTAGAAGTCGTTAAGTAAAAGACAAACAAATGGCTCTGCAGTGAATGTGGGGCCATTTTTGTATTCGTCGCTTCTCTAGAGCGCATGCTAATGTAGAGACTGGATTAATTATTTTTTGAAGAGTGACTATGCCTTCTCACTTACCTAAATCTTTTAGTAAGCCGTTTTTAAAAGTATTTCACATTATGGAAGCGGTATTACTGGTAGCGATCACGCTCGCGACCTTGTTTGCGATGGTCGAAGAGTTCATGCATGTTTTTGCTGAACGTCGAGTGCAATTGACCGATATTCTACTGATGTTCATCTATTTAGAAGTGTTGGCGATGGTTCAGCAGTTTGTGATGAACGGTAAGATCCCGGTTCGATATCCGATTTACATCGCGATGATGGCGATTGCTCGTTACATTACTCTGGGCATGAAAGAGTTGGATGCAGTACTCATCGTTTGGTTGTCTGTTGCAGCGTTTATCTTAGCAGCAGCAACACTTTTGATTCGAGTAGGGCACCATTACTGGCCATATGTGGATCTTCGAACCAAGCAGCCGGATGAGTAATTCAATTAACTGAAATATGATGATCTAAAAAATTCGCCCAGCACTGCTGGGCGAATTCATTTAGTAACATACTAACCTGATAAGCAGTGTTAGAAGTTATAGATCAGTGCGATTTCAACACGGGAAATGTCATCACTGCTACTGCCGACTACGTCACGTGTGTAGTCGCTATCTAATGCGTAGTACATATTTAACTCAGACTTTAAGTTGCCTGTGATGTAATTATGGAATTGCAGATAGAACTGGGTGTAAGCGTATTTTTCGTCAGACTCTGCACCAAATAATACATCTTGGTTGAGTGTGTAGATTGCATCATCTGTGTTGGCACGCCATGTCGACATAAAGCCAGCGATGATGGATTGTTTCGGCTGATACTCAATCACAGTGTAAGAACCGACCTGCATTGCGTTACCGTAAGCGCCATCATGCGCGAAACCCAGTGGGTCACCTGTCCACAAAGGGTTAAACGTGTTCACTTTGTCGCTGTTTTTATCTGAACCTGATGCGTAATGTAGGTTCAGACCTAAGCGATAGTTCCAGTCTGCTTTCCAGTTGTAGTTCAAATCGGCATAAGCCATGTAGGCTGAGATATCTTTACCTGCATGATCACCAAATTGATAAACACCGTCGAGCATGTAACCAAACCCTTCACTCACAAAGTCATGGGCATGTAAGCCTAAAACTTGAATGTCGACGTCACCGTCTGGTGCATTAACAAAGCTTTCATTGGTGAGTTTATTACTCATTATGTAGGCTTGCATTGCCCCGAAGTCAGTTCTCCAATTAGCGAATAAGCCGGTCGATTTTTTGCCATTGGTTTTATCATCCCAGTTGCCACCGAAGCTGCCATCTTTGTAGAGAGGGAATACTTCCTCGCCGTAGTATGCGTCAAAATTGATGCCTGCTACGCTGTATTTTGCGCTGGCTGCATTCCAACTTGATTGAACTGGCGTTGGTTCACGGTTCATCATTTGCCATTCATTTAAGTATATTTCTTGGCGACCAAGGCGGGTACTTAGGTATTGCTCACCGTCATCGAGTAATTTGAATTCGGTAAACAACTGGTGGAAGTCAGCACCGGCATCGTCTACTGGACCCGGACTATCGAGGTTAGTGTAATTGGTTCGAATTTCACCAAATACACGCATCCAGTCTTGGTAAGTCACATCGGTGGAGAATTGCATGCGAGTACGCAGTTCATTTTTCTTGCGGTTTTCTCCGTCGTACATGTGATTCCAACGGTTATCGACTGCGGCTTTTACATTACCGCTAAATGAGACTTTCCAGTCACCACTGTCATCAATATCCAAGCGTTTGAGTTTTTCTGAAAAGCTTTTTTGACTTTCGTCTAGACCATCGACATAGCTCCAGTCCTCATTGGCTCTATCTCCCCAGAAGACGATAGGGTTGCGCTCAGACCAGCTTGATGTTGTATTTTCGTTTGCGTGTAGGACGCCAGAAACACAAAGAGCAAGTAAAGTAACTGCATGTTTTGTCATTGCTTTCATTTTTATATTTCCCATATTTCAGGTGCACGAATCCCTTCCTGTGACTTGTAGTCACAGGAGGAATTGTCAGTTATTGGTTTCTATAGATTCGTAACAGTAGGGTTACGGAAGTTGCGCTTAGCTAAGAGTCGACACCAAGGGCTTCTTTGATACCAGAGGCAATCGTAATAACGTTGGCTCCATATATCACTTGAATGCCTTTATTCATTCTGACGACACCAATTGCGTTGAGCTGTTGTTTCCAAACTTTATCGCTTGCCGTTAGTGATTCGTCATGCAGCGAAACACGCAGTCGAGTTGCACAGTTTGTCACGTTCTCAATGTTGTCAGCTCCACCCAGCGCCTTAATGATTTCAACAGGCAGTCCTTTTGAGGTCTGATCCTTTTTCTTTTTAAAGTCTTCTTTTGAATACAGGGCGATATCACCATCTTCTTCTTCGCGACCTGGAGTTTTTGAATCAAACTTTAGGATGAAGAACTTGAATGTGTAGAAGTAAATCGCGAAGTATAGTGGGATAATCCACAATAGAGCCCAAGCATGAACCTTTTCAGGTTGTAGTAGGTTAGGCACCATAAATAGCAGCTGATTTCCGTGAATTGAAACACCCATCATTTCGGTGATCACATAAGCAAGACCATTTAGCGGAACATGCACTGCAAAGAATAGGAATGGTTGGACGAATAGGAAGGTATATTCTAGTGGCTCGGTAATACCGATAACAGCAGTCGTAAATACCGCAGGCACCATGATAGCGGCTACCTTCTTACGATTGGCTGTTTTTGCTGTTACGTACATTGCATAAGCAGCACCCGTTAGGCCACCAATTTGGATTGGAATACGACCGCTGGTAAAGTTATGTGTAATGTAGCTCGTTGCCTCTGGTGAACTCATTTGGCCATTCATGATGTTACGAACACCTTCGTAAACAACACCATCAATCTCCATTACGCCACCAACACGAGTGTATTCAATAGGGAAGGCGATAAGGTGATGTAAGCCAAATGGCAATAAGCCTTTGTCAAATACGCCAAATAGGAAAGAGCCAAAAATACCTGAGCTAGTAATCAAGGTAGTGATGGACTGCAGTGCCCCTGCGATCGGCGGCCAAGCGTAGTAAACAAACAGCGCGATAGGCATGATAGCGAAGTAAGCGAAAATCACTACGGCACGAGGGCCAGAGAAGAAGCTCAAGAGTGCAGGCATTTCGAATTTGTAGTAACGGTTGTGGATCCAAGCCGTAATACAACCAACAAGAATACCGCTAAAGATCCCCATGTTGTAAGCGAAGATACCTAAAGACTCACCCCATAAAGAGTTGAAGTTTTGCGCTGCTACTTTGTCGTAGCCAGCATCATTCATTAATGACGCAAGGCTTGTAGTTTCTTGAGTCCATCCGTGAAATGCAGCGATCGATCCGATAGCGACGTTGAAACACATGAACATGGTAAAGCCAGTGAAGGCTGCCCAACCTTTTTCAGATTTCGCCAGCGCGAACGCTAGACCAATCGCAAAGAAAGGCGGTAGATTGCGCATGACCATCAAGCCAAGATCTAACATCAGCTTAAAGAATGCCCAAATAACAGAGTCGGTAGCAGACATTTGGTTTACAACACCAGCGCCTACACCAATAAATATACCTGCGATAACCAGTACGATGATGGATACCATCATACCTCCAGCAAGTGCTTGAACCTTATCTCTCATAATTTACTCCTAAAGTGATATGAGAACTTTCACGTATATTGTTATTGCTCTTTTTAATGACTCGAGGCTGAGCCTTTCATTAGGCTCATGGACACGAGTCACATCACCAGGAAAAGTAGGTCCGAATGCCACACCATTGTTTAGCGCGCGCGCGTAAGAAGCCGCACTTTTACTAAAGCACTGAGCGTCCATTTTGGTAACTTCGGAATAAGCTTTTCCCATTGCTTGGATAAGTTCACTTTCGGGTGAGAGGTAAGATAGAGGTAAGTACTGGTGTTCAATCAATCTCACTCCGTATTGTTGGGATACATACTGGAGTTGGGTACGAGCTTGATCGATAGTCAGTCCTTTAGGAAACCGAAAATCAAAATCCAAGTTGTAGCCATGTTGATTCAAATTGATGGAGGAGACACAGCATGTAGTCGGCCCCATTTCATTATCTTGGTGTGCTAGCCCTAATTTCGAAGCATCATTGGAATCACTAAAACATGCGTCTAGTAAATCAATTAAATTTCGAGAGTTAGTGTCTAACCCTTCAACATGTCGCATGTGACGAACAAACTGATCCATACAGTTATCGACCTTATGCGGGTTGCGAGATTTCTCCCACGGCGTTGACAACTCAACGCAGTACAACTCCTTTTGTTGGTGGTTGTCACTTTGTGCCACATTGGCAAGAGTGACCGTTGCTGAAGTTTCAAATGTTGCTGCTACTTCAGCCGCTTTTTCTCCTGTCAGATAAATCGATAATTGATAGCAGGTGGATGTTCTGTCACGCTCACTTTCAATGCTTACGATCTGACAAGTTCCTAGGCCATTGTGAGTTGGGAATTCTCGTTGCAATGACGCATATAGGATGCCTTTTTCTCCATTAACGATTGGGAAGTCGCCATCTGGAGAGAAACCATAATCCGGTTGAGGGTTATGATTAAAATAATGCTCTACACATTCCCAAGTTGTCTCTTCTGCGCCGCCGATGATCACTCTTATTTTTTTGTCGAGTGTTACATCAAGCGCTTTAAACATCTTGAGAATATACAGACTGGCCATTAACGGGCCTTTGTTGTCGGTAACGCCTCGCCCCAATAAGTCATCACCTTGTTGGTGCATCTCAAATGCAGGGGTTAACCATGAGTCCAAATTACCTGCTTCTACCACATCTACATGATGCAATATGCCGATTTCTTGTAAGCCTTCGCCAAAGCTGATGTCCAAGGCATAACCATCATGATCACGGGCTTCAAACCCTTCTCGTTTCGCCCAGTTAATGAGAAAGTCGAATGCGTTTCTAATCGGTAAACCAAAAGGAGCATTGGGTGAACAGCTGCTGATATCTCGTACAGACGGAATAGCAATTAGCTCAGATAGATCACGCGTAAACGTTTCAATATTTGAATCAAAATAGCGCAGTGTTTGAGCTAAAAAATTGCTTTCCGTCATGTTTTATTCCTAAATTATCCTTACTGACATGCTTGTAAATAGACTTGCAAGCGAGGTCTCATTTTGATTATAAATCCCAGCTATTGAACGTGTTGCTTTGATAATAAATACGTACCTTCTGCATTCGAAAAAGCCATGAAATCGGCCGTTCTTTGCGCGAAAATACCGTTCTCGACGACGCCAGGAATAGCGTTAATTTGGAGTTCTAATTGCTTTGGTTCAGCGATGTCCAAATGAGCAACATCGAGAATGATATTGCCGTTATCAGTGGTGCAGTCTTGGCGCAACGTCGGGTGTCCACCAAGGCTTTGTAAGGCATTAAACACAGCGGTTTGTGCGGCAGGTAAAACCTCTACAGGGAGTGGAAACTTTCCGAGTTGAGTGACCAATCGACCGCTATCTGCGATGGTGATGAAGCTTAGAGCAAGCGTCGCGAGTACTTTTTCACGAGCCAGTGCTGCACCACCACCTTTCACGGTCATGCCGGTTGTAAGACCTTCATCAATGCCATCAATGTAGAAATCAACACGGCCACATTCAGATATGGATATCTCATTCAGCCCTGCAGAGGATAAAGCTCGACTTGAGCGAACCGAACTGGATACGCAATGAGCAAACTCAGCGCCACTTTCTTTCAATAGTTGAATGAAAACTTCAACTGTTGCACCAGTGCCGATACCAATCACGCTAGAAGGTGTTAGCGTTTTTAGGACTTGCTCTAAGGCTACTTTTGCAGCCTTAGTTCGCAGGCAGTCTTGGCTTTGGTTTTCAATAAAGCGTTGTGCCATGCTCATATTACTTCTCCAGAACCGATAGGGATTTTTCAACGATATTTTCAACCGTAAATCCAAACATTTCGAAGAGTTGTTCTGCTGGTGCTGATTCACCAAAGCTTGTCATTCCCACAATGTCGCCGTGTAGCCCGACATACTTGAACCAGTAGTCACGGATACCAGCCTCTATGGCAACTCGTGCTGTAACATGGCTTGGTAAAACCTGTTCCTTGTATTCCGCGCTTTGTGCGTCAAAAATATCGGTGGCCGGCATTGAAACTACGCGGCAGCGAACATGGCTGAGTTGTGCTTTTGCTTCCATGGCAAGTGCCACTTCAGAGCCGGTTGCAATCAAAATAAGTTGTGGTTCGCCTTCACAGTCAGAAAGGATGTATCCACCTTTCGCTACATTGGAAAGCGTGTCTTGATCACGTTTGAATTGAACAAGGTTCTGGCGAGAGAAAATCAATGACGTTGGGCCATCAAAACGTTCGATAGCAGACTTCCAAGCCACCGCGGTTTCTACTTGGTCGCAAGGACGCCAAGTGCTCATGTTTGGGGTAAGTCGAAGCGATGCGATTTGTTCAACCGGTTGGTGTGTCGGACCATCTTCCCCCAAACCGATAGAGTCATGGGTATAAACGAAGATACTGCGTTGCTTCATTAGTGCTGCCATACGAAGCGCGTTACGAGCGTACTCCATGAACATCAAGAACGTACCGCCGTATGGGATAAAGCCTCCATGCAACGCCACGCCATTCATCATTGCAGACATCGCAAATTCACGAACGCCGTAACTCAAGTAGTTTCCTGACGCATCTTGAGCGGTAATTGCTTTTGAGCCTGACCAGTTAGTTAAGTTTGAAGGGGTTAAATCGGCAGAACCTCCCAAAAACTCTGGCAGTAATGGTCCGAATGCTTCAATAGTATTTTGTGATGCTTTGCGAGTCGCGATGGTTTGTGGATTCGCTTGCAAAGTCTGGATTAGGTCTTGAGTGTGCTGATCCCAATTTTCAGGTAATAGGTTCTGGCTACGACGTAAAAACTCAGCGGCTAATTCTGGATGCGCCTCTTGATAAGCATTGAAACGTGTTTGCCAATCATCTTCATTGCTTTGTCCTTTCTCTTTCCCATCCCATGCTTGGTATACATCTTGAGGAATTTCAAATTCAGGATGGTCCCAGCCGAGGTTGAGTCGAACCAATGCGACTTCATCAGCACCTAACGGAGCACCGTGACAGTCATGACTGGCTGACTTGTTTGGTGAGCCAAAACCAATCACGGTTTTGCAGCAAATTAAGGTTGGTTTATCTGTTACGGCTTTAGCTTCAGTAATCGCTTTGTGAATATCATCAGCGTTATGACCATCAACATCAGCAATAACATGCCAACCGTAGGCTTCAAAACGTTTTGGTGTGTCATCAGAGAACCAGCCGTCGACTTCGCCATCAATCGAAATGCCATTGTCATCCCAAAAAGCGACCAGTTTCCCTAGTCCAAGCGTACCGGCAAGTGAACATGCTTCATGAGAAATACCTTCCATCATGCAGCCGTCGCCCATGAACACGTAGGTGCGGTGATCAACAATGTCGTGGCCTTCACGGTTGAACTGTTCAGCCAGCACTTTTTCAGCCAAAGCCATGCCGACACCGTTGGTGATGCCTTGTCCTAATGGGCCGGTAGTGGTTTCAATACCTGGAGCGTAACCGTATTCAGGGTGACCTGCGGTTTTACTGTGTAATTGACGAAAAGATTTGATGTCATCCATTGATAGCTCGTAACCAGATAGGTGTAACAAGCTATAGATAAGCATTGAGCCATGGCCATTCGACAAGATAAAACGGTCGCGGTCGGCCCAGTTAGGGTTGCTCGGATTGTGTTTTAGAAAATCACGCCATAGAACTTCAGCGATATCGGCCATGCCCATCGGTGCTCCGGGGTGGCCCGAGCCTGCTTTTTGTACTGCGTCCATGCTTAGAACGCGAATAGCGTCGGCTAATTTAGTTCGTGTAATCATCATCTTCTCCTACAGGCGTGCTTCGATCATGGTTTCTAACTTGCCTTGATCGACGGCAAAGTTACGGATGCCTTCGGCGAGCTTTTCTGTTGCCATCGGGTCTTGGTTCATCTCCCAGCGGAACTGTGCTTCAGTCATGGCTGTTGGTGTCTCTTTGATGGTGTCACGGTCGGCAAAGAGTAGGCGCTCAACAGAGCCTTCTTGTGCTGCAAGTTGGTCTAAAATTGCAGGGCCTATGGTCAAACGGTCACAGCCCGCTAATGCTAGGACTTCATCGGCATTGCGGAAGCTCGCGCCCATCACAACCGTGTTGTAGCCATGATCTTTGTAGTAGTTGTAAATTTCAGAGACTGAAACGACACCAGGATCTTCATGAGGAAGGTACTCTTTTTTATCGGTATTGGTTTTGTACCAATCTAGGATACGACCGACAAAAGGTGAGATTAAGAATACACCAGCTTCTGCACAGGCTTTGGCTTGTGCAAAGTTGAACAGCAGCGTTAGGTTGCAATTGATGCCTTCTTTCTCTAGCTCTTGAGCTGCTCGAATGCCTTCCCAAGTTGACGCTAACTTAATTAGGATTCGGTCGTTACTGATGCCAGCTTCGTTATACATGCCGATAAGCTTACGAGCTTTTGCCAAGCTTGCGACTCTGTCGAATGACATACGAGCGTCGACTTCTGTTGAGATGCGCCCCGGTACCGTTTTCAGAATTTCTAAACCAATGTTGACCGCCAGTTTGTCTCCAGCGTCGATCAACTGTTGTGATTTGTCGTTGCTTTGTGCTTTTGCCCAAGTGATCGCATCGGCGATTAAGTGATCGTATTGCGGCATTTCTGCGGCTTTTAGTACTAGAGATGGGTTAGTTGTGGCGTCTTCAGGTTGAAATGCTGCAATAGCATCAATATCACCTGTGTCGGCAACGACAGTGGTGTGCTTTTTCAGTTGTTCTAATTTATTCATTGTTCATTCTCGGTAAGTTGGTTTATCAATTGCAGTAGCGTTTGATCATTCATCGAACTCAGCACCACGTTGGCTAGCGAGACATCGAGGTGATGAGTGAGCAAATTGGTGACTGCAACTGTTGGTATTCCTGCCGATCGAGCCGCCATAATTCCAGGAGGGGAATCTTCGAAAGCGATGGCTTGATGGGCAGATACACCGAGTTGTTCTAATGCCGCTAAATACACATCGGGATGTGGTTTCCGTCTATCCGAGACAATGTCTTCTGCTCCGATAAAGCAGTCGAAATAGTGTGTAAGGTTCAAACGATTCAGAATTGGCATGTAATGATCAGCCTCTGAGCTGGTGGCCAGTGCAATGCTCAATGAGTGTGATTTAGCAAAGTCTAGATACTGACGGACACCTTCTCGTTCTGTTATTGAAGCAATTAATTGGTAGGCATGAGCGATCACTCGATCGCGAATTTGTGAATCGGACAGCTTTTGATTCGACGCTTTGTTGAATAGTTGATAAAGGTAGGTTGCTGGCGCTGAGCTCCCAACTAGGCCAGCAACCTGGAGTGGCGAAACTTCAACTCCGTATGGTTTTAACAAAGCTTCCCAGGCTTTGAACATACAGGTTTCGGTATCGACGAGAAGGCCATCGAAGTCAAAGACCAACGCTTTTAGGTTACTGGCAATGAATTCCTCTCTTTCCAATTTCAAAGCTGTATGACCTAAAGTGTTGTTCTTGCATTCCATGTTTCAATCTCCATTTTCTTTAATTATGACAAACGTGAATTCGTGACTGTCGCTTATTCAACCAAACTGGCCTGCAATACTTTTTTCATTTCTTCACCACTGGTTAGTGGTAGATCAAAGCAAAAAGCCGGCTCCAACTTTTGAACATCTTCTTTGGTGACACCTACTTGAGTTAAGTTCGATTCAAGACCGATACGTTCAAGGAATTTCACAAGAGCAGCCGCTAATGATTGAGCTTTTTCTTCGGTACTTCCCACAGCACCAAATAACTCAGCCACTTGAGCAAATCTCTCTGGTTGCTTGCGCCATTGAAGTTGTACATAAGCTGGATAAACCACTGCGAGTGTTAACCCATGTGGTAGGTTTGTTTTGCTACTACCTAAGATTTCGCCTAAAGGGTGTGGTGCCCCCGCACCGCCATTAGCTAGCGAGATCCCGCCAAGTGTGTCTGCTTTCGCGAGTTGGCAACGGCCATGTAAATCTGCGCCGTTGTCGACAACACTCGGTAGGTGATCAATGACAAGCTTCATTGCTTCTAACGCCATACCATCAACAAATGGAGATGGTCGAGTACCCGTAAATGATTCAAACGCATGTGAAAAAGCATCAAATCCTGTCATAGCTGTCATACGTGGAGGCAGTGTCAGCATGAGCTCTGGATCGATTAACGCTTCACAAGGGAAAAATTCAGGGTGAAACAGTGTTAGCTTTGCATGTTGCTCAAGGTCGGTAATCACTGCCGCTTGCGTCACTTGAGAGCCAGTTCCCGATGTTGTAGGTACTGCGATTAAAGGTACGACTTTCGCGGGTAGTGGGTTGACGTCCCCAAACGGTGAATCATAAGTGGCAAACCAATGAGCCCAATCTAGAGACTCTGTATTGATCGTTGCCGAAATGATTTTTGCTGTATCAATCGATGAACCACCACCAATGGCCAAAACCACATCACAGTTATTTCCGATGGCCACTTGGCGGCCAAGTTCAACGACGGTTGTAGGCGGATTTGGTACGACACCATCAAAATGAGTCACTTCAATTCCTTGCTCTGAAAGCAAAGTAAAAATACGGTCATAGGCTGTAATGCCGATCAGTTAAAGCCAAAGTGATCGGTTGAAGGATCCTTCCGAGCTGT
>NZ_JBFSTC010000037.1:0-44958 GCF_041466605.1 Vibrio sp. 10N.247.310.17
TAATGGCACTCTGCTAAGTGTAGACTGGCAGAGAGGGAGTGGATTCCATACATCACGTTAGAGTGATTATTCGTTGGCGAATCGTGCCACTGAAATCAGATTACATTTTCTCATGATTGGCGCTCTGTATCACTCATATAGATTAAAGGCTTTTCATTGCGGTTGATAGCTCAGTTATGGCTTTGACCATTTCAGCTACTTTTTCTTCCCCAACCGTATCAATTAGTTGCTCAGCATATGCTTTATGAAATGGTCTTATTTTTGACAGAGCATTATGACCTTTTGGCGTTAGCTGAAGTAGCATAGCCTTTTGATGAGATGGATTTGCTAATGTTTCTAACATACCTTCATCGATAAGCTGTTTGCTGGTTCTCTGAACACTTTGACGTGTGATCCCCATTTGACGTGCGACTTCAGCTTGTGTAAGAGGGTCATTAACAAGAGCCCCCAACACTTGCCAGCGAGTTGCGGTGAGATCTGCCCGAGAAGCAATATTCTCGGCTATTGATAAAAACTGACCATTTAAAGAAAAAACAGTTAGGGCTAAAGTACTGAGGTCATGTCTTGGGTCACTCATTGAAGGGAATTCTCCATTAACTCGTAAAAACCAGTTATGTCCCGTTGTTCGAATAATTTCAACCAAGAATCTAGCGTAGTTTCAGAATAGATCTCCAACTTCCTGAATATCTCTGCCGCAAAAGCAATAGGTTCAATACCCCCTGCGGTGATCAAATAGTCTGTCGATACAACGGGTTCTTGGATATAGTTCTGGCTACCTGCATATCCTGTCATTTCCAGAAATTCTTTTGCATTACTAGTATGCGGAACATTATCTAATATACCTTTTCTCGCTAAAGCAGCGGTTGCACCACAGATAGCTGCTACACAAATACCATTGTCGATAAAACACTTGGCTGCATCTACAAAATCATCAATACCGCCTGTAGCAGCATTATCTGAACCACAAAGAATAAGCATTTTACCATCAGAGGGATTTAGTTTATCGAGAGATAAATCTGGCACTACAGTTAATCCACCTTTAGTTCTAATCGATTCTTTATTTCGCCCAACCGTCTTTATTTCAAACCTGTCAGGGAAAGCTTGAAACTCTTGAGAGTTGATATGAGCCAAGACATACCCATACTCCCAATCAGAGATACCGTCATATACAGCTAGATAAATAGATTCCTTCATAAATTACACCTCAAAAATGACAACAGGCTTACATAGTGTCAGTGCGCTGTCATAATTGCAAGGAAAGAAACTCAATGGGAGCAGCATACAATCTCACAAACCTTGAATTAATTAAGTTGATATTTCAGAGTTCAGCCTGTCAAGTTTCTGTCCACCGACGTTTCAGATCTTCCTAAACCCTACTAAATGTGACTGCCAAACTTCATGTTGACCAAAAACACTGAGAGGAGGTCATCATGAGAAAGTTATCTTCTGGAAAATGCAGTGGCATCAAAAGGCCATTTAAGCTTGAAGAGATCTGGCGGATCAGAACGAGGCTGGAGATTGAAAATGATCTGATGCAGCTCGCACTACTGAACCTAGCTATAGATAGCAAGTTAAGATCGAGTGATTTGCTAAAGCTACACGTTTACGATGTTTCTTCGCAAGGAGTTATCTATGAAAGGGTTCAGTGCATCCAGCAAAAAACTGGCACCGATGTCCACTATGAGATTACTCCGAGAACACAGCAAAGTATTAGCCGATGGATTTTTGCAGCATCCCTAGAGGCAAGCAGTTTTCTATTCCCGAGTAGCCGACGCTTTGGGCAACCTATCAGCTACTCATTCTATCGTTCAATTATCAGGATCTGGGCTGCAAAACTGGGACTGAATGCTGACTATTACGGCACTCACTCCATGCGCCGCACCAAAGCCACTTTAATCTATGCCAGAACGAAAAACATCAGGGCAGTACAGATTTTACTTGGACATTCGAAGCTAGATAACACAATTCGATACCTTGGCGTTGAGCTAGAAGACGCTCTGAGGTTGTCTGAGAAAACAGACTGCTGACAGGAGCTGAAACAGGCTTTTCTTCTGAAAAGCCTGTGCCCCATTCCAATTTAGATCACTTGCTCATTCATATCGTGTTAACGGTGATTAGGGTTAGATTTGGTAATGTAGATAAGGTATGCCAAATCACTTCAATCTGAAATTTGACTACCGCTCTTATCGGTTGGTTAATCCTGCTTATAACCATTACTAGTGCTCTTTGCCCGCCAATTAAATACATACTATTGGATAGGTATACAGTATCACCTCGCACATTAAACAGAAGATACGCCGATTTTTAATGAATCATAGCTCTGTAGAACCTGCCTTTTGAAGGTTAAAGTGTCTGTCTAAATTATACCGATAAGAGAGGACTACATGGATTTTGGACATGACCCGATAAAACGCTTATTTTTCAAATTATATTGGCCAACACTAACTGGAATGCTCACAATGGCAGCTTACCAATTGGCTGATGGCATTATTGTGGGCTATGGCGTTGGTACCATGGCGTTAGCTGGCATAAGTATGAGCTTCCCACTTTTGTTCGTTGCAATCTCGCTTGCTATGTTAATTGGCGTTGGCAGCAGCATGGTTGTCGCGATAAAACTAGGAGAAAACCAATCCGCTGGAGCCAATCGTGTTTTCCACTATAGTTGCAGCTTTTCTGTATTGATCTCCGTCGTATTAGCTTGTGTATTGCTGGCGTTTATAGATACATGGGTTAGCCTACTTGGGGCCAGTGCTGATATCCAACCTTACCTAAAAGAGTATGTAATGTACTGGGCGATATTTTTGCCTACGCTTTTCCTACGATTTAGTTTCAGCTTCTTTATTAATAACGATAAAGCACCCCATATTTCGCGTAATGCAAACATTCTATCCAGTATTTTGAACGTCGTGCTCGATGTTTTCTTCGTCCTCGTTTTAGAGTGGGGAATAAAAGGTGCTGCTATTGCAACGGGTATCTCTCAAACTGTTGCCGTCATTTATATGGGTTACCATTTCTACCTTGGTGAAAAACACCTTTCGTTTGAAAATTATGTGTTTAGGATACGCGATCGCGAACAAAAACGAGTTATAGGATTAGGTTTTCCTATTTTTATCTCGGAAATTTCAGGAGCCTTGGCTTTTGCATTGTTTAACAAAGCCGCGATTTCTCAAGGAGGAAACGAAGCAGGGGCTGCATTGGCAACCGTTAACTTCACGCTATTTTTCGTGATGAAATTCCTTGTCGGCGCAGCTTTCTCGGTACAACCCGTATTTGGTTTTAATTACGGAGCAAAAAATCATCAACGAATCGAAGAACTACTAAGTTTTTCATTGAAATTTGCCTTTGTGATAGGCCTGTTGGCTTACGTACTCATCTACCTGTTCGCTGGGCACATTGTCACTCTGTTCAACGTTGTGAATCCTGAAGAGGTCGAATTAGCGACTCAAGCTCTTTTACTATTCTACCCTGCCACAGCCTTTATGGGCGCAAATTTGATACTCGGGGCCTACTTTCAATCAATAGAAAAAGTAAGGATAGCAACCAATTTAGCGTTAATTCGAGGCATTGTTTTAGTCGCGGTTTTTTTAATGGTATTACCAAGAGTCTTTGGTTTGATGGGGGTGTGGCTGGCGATGCCCTTGGCTGAATTCATGGCGTTTTTAATCACGCTTCCTTTCATCTTTTCTAAAAAGAAAGAGCAGTTAGTGTAGTTGTAGTTTTCACAAATAAACCAGCGAGCTATGCACTCAGTTGCTTTGATTTGTTGCTTGTTTTTTTCGCCACTGAGCGGGGGTATTCCCCGTCACCTTTTTGAATTGGCGGATAAAATGCGTTATATCTTTCCAATCTAACTCGGTCGCAATTGCCTGAACAGAGAGGGAGCTATGAGACAATCGATACGAGGCTTTCTGTATTCTGGCCTGACAGATCCATTCTCCAACTGTAAAACCAGTTTCTTTTTTCACTGTGGTTGCCACATGGGAGGAAGCACGGTGCACTGCAGCTGCCACTTCTTTAAGTGAAATGGCACTGTGGCAATTTTGATGAATGAATCTTAGTGATTCTGACGCTAATTTACTGATTGGGTTTTGGTCGTTCTTCAAGCCCATCCCTCGATATATGTCACCTAAGATGATTGAGAGATAGGAGTGCAACAGAGATGTTGATTCAACACCTGATTGCTGGCTCTCATTACTTAAGGCTTCTAAAATCCGAATCAAAAAAGGCAGCCGCTCCGTGTCCACGGGCACTGTAGGAAGGGAGCCATCGGTCACTCGCTGAAAAGGTTGCATCAATAAGCTTTCTTTATCAATCCCTAAACAGCCAATACAAAAAGAAACTAAATACATATCCAAACTTTCGGCCCTTAAAGTCTTATGGGGTACACCAGGAGGAATGATTACGATAGCAGGGGCTACAATTTTTATATTTGAACCATAAACCATCTCGATAACACCTTTGGTAAGCAAGGCCAGTCGATGTTCTGGATGATGGGCTGTCTGATTATGCCCTTTAAAAGACAAACCAACCAAGTGATCGATTTTTACATTATGGGCGTGTTTCATCAGCAACTCCTTCGTCATAGATCATAATATCTGCCGATTTTATCTTAAAATTGACTCTGTTGCATTCAGTGTCAATAAACTAAGATGAGCATATTGTGAAGAGAAAGACGATGTCGATACATGAATAAGCCGCCAACTATAAACGCATTAACGAGATAATCACTTGGCAGGTTTAGTGTGACATTTCTCTAAGTGGTTAAGGTGTTAGCATCAGTATCTGATGCCTGACTTTGGCATCTTGTCCGTGGCATTATAATTTTCGAGGAAATCATCAATGAATCACCACTTAAGTGAACATAATATTGCTTTCAAAACCTCTAGACTTACCGTTGATGAAGTTAGCTCAGACCTTAATGCGAAGTCTAAGTCTAATTTATTGTCTAGAACAATTGAGTTACTTTCTCCCCAAGTAGTGAAGTCTCTTCCTCCATTCTTTCAAGACATATCATCACTAGAACTAGCGGAAATTTGGTTCAAAAAAATGACCTCTGAAAGTAGGTTTTTAGTTGTAAAGAGTATCGATAACAGCCTGACAATAGGCTTCCTTTTTCTATATGAGGGCGACTGTAGAACTGTACATATTGGTTATCTGCTAGGGGAGGAGTATTGGTGTAAAGGGTATGCAAAAGAGTTCCTCAATGGACTTATCAATTGGTGTGCCAGTCGGAAATTAATATCTACGTTAGTTGGTGGAGTGGAAAAAGCGAATATTGCATCAGCGAAGTTATTGGAGAGTCTAGGATTCGTTGAGAAAGTAGGTGAAAATGAGCCAGTAGTTTTTTATGAATACTGGCTTTCTAAACCAAAGCCCCCACGCTCGGCAATTCCCGTGGAGCGAGCTAAATAACGCAATCGGGATCTTAGACCAAGTTCGCCTCATTTAGTGATAGCTGGCTTGGTTTAACCTACGCTCCCTAATTCAACCCACTAAGCCCAAGTAAGTACTCTAACTTGGTTTTGTCCAAAAGCGTCACGATCTGAATTTTAATACATGGCATTTTATAGCTCGAAAATGCGCAATTGTGCGTTAGATTTTTTGCCCTTTTACATTTTGTTAACGTGAGTTTGCTTTACTCAAACTTATCCGATTGAGCAGATAAATTAGCATCCCGTGATTCGGTAACATTGTGCAGTCACGCATCCCTTCATGTGGCATAACGTGTTGATTACCAGTTGAGTCGATATGAGAAAGGCTGCATTATTCAGGGTAAAAGACGGCAATTTATCAGCTAATAAGCAAATATGCATTTTGAAGGAAAATCAATGTCGGTTGAAGTGATCAAAGAACAAATCTTTCAGTTCCTATCCTCTAGTGAACCTGAGGTTATGGCCATCAAAGGCGAATGGGGAGTTGGAAAGACGTTTAGCTGGAAGAAGTTTCTTAAAGATGCCAGCTCTGAAGATAAAATAAGCCTTGAACGATACTCCTATGTATCCCTTTTTGGTATCAACTCTCTAGAAGCTTTTAAATATTCAATTTTCGAAAATGTCATAAAGAAAGAAATTATTGGTACTGAGGCCAGTATTGACACTTTCAAAAATAATACTTCTAGCCTAATCGAATCATTTGGAAGGCAATCTTTTAATTTGCTAAAGGGTGCACCAATAGTTAAATCATTCAGCCCTGCAATAGAGACAGTCTCATTTTTGTCACTGAATAGCACGCTTATCTGCATAGATAACTTGGAAAGAAAAGGGAAAGGACTAGAAATAAAGGATGTGTTGGGGTTGGTATCACTACTAAAAGAACAAAAGAAATGTAAGGTAGTATTACTTCTCAATGACGGAGAAGCTGGTCTCGAAGATTATGAGAAATACCGTGAAAAGGTAATCGATATCGAGCTTGCTTTTGCGCCAGACCCAGAAGAATGCGCATCAATAGCTTACTCTGATGAAACGCCCAGTCATTCTAGGTTAAGGGAGTTGACTACACGCCTCGGAATTCGAAACATTCGTATACTTAAGAAAATCGAGAGATTGGTTACTTTGTCTTTACCTCTAGTAGAAGATTTTGAGCCAGAAATATCAGATCAAGTCATACACTCCTTAGTGCTTTATGCATGGAGTTATTTTTGTTCAAATTCGAATGAGGACATACCAACTTTAGAGTTTATAACTAGTAAGGGCTATACGCTTCTTGGTATAGGGGATGAAGAAGTCAGTGAACAAGATAACAAGTGGCAAACTACTCTACAAGCTTATGGGTATCAGCTTACTGACGAGTTCGATTTATTGTTGGCAGAAGCTGTCAAAACAGGATATTTCGTCGAAGAAGATTTTAAAGAAAAAGCATCTAATAAAAATCAGGAAGTAGTCGCATCTAAATCTGAGGGCTCTTTCTCGGGAGCTTGGCGACTCTACCATGATACTTTCAATGACAACGGCGATGAGGTTGTCAATGGATTGTACGAAAGCTTTAAGGAAAACTGTAAATATATTACACCCATAAATCTAAATGGTACTGTTTCGCTATTTCGGGAGTTGGGTGAAGAGGATAAAGCAAGCGAAATCATTGATATATATATAGAAAATAGAAAAGATGAAACTGAGCTATTTAACATGGATGAGAATGATTTCTTTGGTGACATTAAGGATCAAGAAATTATAGATAAATTTAACGATACTTATAATCAGTCTGTCACTACCGAGACAGCGAAACAAGTATTAGACAGAATTGCAGGTCAAAATGGATGGAATCAAAGCGACGAACTAGTGTTAGCAAATACATCTGTTGATGACTACTACCATTTATTTAAGTCCGAGGTTGGTAGGCACCTTTCATCCTTTGTGACTACATGTTTGAAATTTGGTCAGTTTGGGAATGCTAGTGATCAACAAAAAGAGATTGCCAATAGAGCTACAGAAGCACTACGAAGAATTGCCTCAGAAAGCGAAATAAACAAAAGAAGAGTCAAGAAATTTGGAGTGAGTCTTGAGGATGTATAACCAGCGCTGCTAAGGAAAGTGCTCGGGGTCAGCTCTTTCCTTTTGCTCTAGCTAAATTTATCTGAACGTCCGACAATTATCAAAAATCGTAACATGGAAATGTCCAGAGGTGTGTTCAAGCTGATCACGGCAAGCACACCTTTGCCCCCACATCATGTTACAAGACCTGTTGATGGCTATGCTTACCCTAATTCAGTGCTTGTATCAACATTTTGATACTTAGGAAAGCACACAGAATACCAACGATTTTCTTGAGTACTTTACTTGGAAAGTAGTCTGCGCAACGCACACCGAGGCTAGTAGTTAAGTAACTGCTAATGGAGAAGCTAATCATTGCAGGAAGGTATATGTATCCAAAAACTAAGTTGCTCCAATCTGTATTTTCCCATCCGTTTAAGACGTACCCGAGACTTCCAGACAGCGCAATAGGGAAACCTATCGCAGCAGATGTGCCAATAGCTCGTTTTACCTCAAAATTTTGCTGGACAAGATAAGGGATGATTAAACCTGCACCGCTAATAGAGACAAGTGCGGATACAGAGCCAATCACCGAGCCTACTGTGGCATTACCGATGAATCCGTGTGGATTTGGATTGTACTCATGCTCAGTGTTTAGAAACATCTTATAAGCAACATACAACATGAATACGCTGAAAAATCCTGCCAGATAGACTCCCTGTAGATACGATGCTATGAATGTAGCGCAAAATGTCCCGAATAAAACTCCGCTCAACATTTTTATTACCATGGTAGAGTCAACATTCTTTTTTTTGTAATGAGCACGCATGCTACCGAATGTTGTAATAATCATTGAAGCCATCGATGTCCCTAACGCAAGGTGGAACACTTTTGTGTCAGCTATTCCTTGTATTGAAAACAGAAACGCAAAAATAGGGACGGCCATTCCTCCACCACCAACACCAACCAGTCCAGCGAGAAAGCCAATGCCCAAGCCTGCCGTAATGTAATAGATAAGAAAGATAGGTTCGTTCATGATGGTTCTGCCTTCGATAAAAATGGTCGTTGTTAAAATGTTACTCAAACGCTAACTTGCCATGGTAACGTTAAGAGGACAGAAAATAATGAATAATGGCCAACATGGAATTAAGTAAATAAAATGACAAACTGTGATTACAGTGAATGGAAAAGTGGAGCCGCGCTCATAGCTAAGGAGTGGCAACATGAACGGAGTGACCTCAATCAGTTGGAGCAACGGCCGCATAATTGGCACAGTCATCATCGAGGCCAGCTACTGTGTATAGATGAAGGGCTAATACAGGTGAAAACCGAGGAAGGAACTTGGGTACTACCTCCTCATCGAGCGGGTTGGATCCCCCCAGGTGCGATGCACAGTGTTTATTTTTGTGGCTCTCTAAAAGGTCGGTCATTACTGTTTACTCCAGAGAGCTGTGAGAAGTTCCCAATGAGACCTTGTGTAATCCAAATGAGCGATGTCTTGAAAGTCCTATCGATTAGGGCATCGACATGGTGCAAAACAGAGGAGCTATCTACACCTTGTTTACATGTTCTTTCCGTAATCTCTGATGAGATCGTCAGTAGTCCTCAAGAGTCACTTTACTTTCCATTGCCCAAAGACCCAAGACTAGAAAAAGTAACTCAAGCAATTTTATTAGACCCAAATAGCAAGCACTCTGTTGAACATTGGGCAAGTATAGGGGCGCTCTCATCTCGGACGTTAAGACGGTTGATTCGAAGTGAGTTAAGCATGAGTTTTAGTGAATGGCGGCAAAAAATACTGCTAATACATTCGTTAGAAATGATGGCACGCGGAGAATCAGTGGGAGACGTCGCATATGCTTTGGGTTATTCTACGCCCAGTAACTTTATCGCTATGTTCCGTCGGGTCTATGGTGATTCACCTACACGTTACTTTTCGAATCGTGACATATAGTTGACAAAAGCCTATTTGTATCAGGTTCTGTGGTTTTGCATACATTTACTAATCCAAAATAGGCACGTTAGGTTTTAGGCTCTAGCTTATTTATGTCCAGACTCTTGCTAGGGAGTGGGCGTAATGTGTGCGTAATGTGTGGACGTACTCGGTAATTACGCTTTTGAACTCCGTCAACAAGAAGCTGTACAGTAAGATCCTAAATAGCACCTATTTAGTCAGGCCGCAGACCAAATCTAAGTCTGGATAGTGCAACTAGACTTCACGTTTACTTTTGGCTAGCAATGATGAAATTAATTCTTTCCTCTCACTCTCTGTCATTTGAGAAACAATACATGCTAGTTCTGCGGCGCTTGCATCTTCACAGAAAAAGTAACTTAAAGGCACACCTAGTTCATCTGCCAATAGCTTTAAGGTTTGTACGTCTGGGGTGTGTTTACCCTTCTCGTATTGATTCATTCTAGGGCTAGCAGAGCTTTCATCCATACCTATACGTACTCCCAATGCTTTTTGAGAGAGGTTTGCTTTTTTGCGGGCTTCTTTGAGCCGCACTGGAATTGGGTTTTCGAATGGCACTTAAGTTTCATGTCTCTGATCTCACGGTAACTAAGATTTTCTTAGTTTTACTGATTTCTGTATACTAAGCAATCCTTAGTATTTTAGTGGTATATACGGTACATGAAGCGTTCTTTGAAAATCAGTGATGAAATGCACAACCTATTGATTGAAAAAGAGATGGATGGTTTTTTAGTTGTTGAGCTAAGAGATGCATTTGTTTCGATTAATGACTCCTATGTTGATCCGGATGATGCTCGTCGTAAGGTTTATCGACAACTCCTTCGTTTGGTGAAGAACAATTGGCTTCGAGTTGAAGGGACGGGGCGGCAGAAACGATACTTTCAAACAGACTTATTTAAAGGTCTTCAAATCGATACTGTATCAGACAACACTAAGGTTACTTTTTCCACCTCGTCTGATTACTCGGTATTAAGGCACGAACGCAATCAGCACAAAGGTGAGCTAGAGATTGTTTTTGGGGAGATTAATGAGTATCAATCTCTCTGTAGCCGCTTTCCTGAACTCGAGCCGAGGTTGCTTCCACTTCTTGAGCAAGCAAGAGAGCATTCAGCGCAGTTATTAGGAAGAGTGAATGTACTCACCAGTGTTCTCAAAACACTTTGTGAGGACAACCAGTCGTGCTAAGACAATGGCAGACAGAATGCTCAGAGAAGGCATTACAGAAATACAGCTCAAACCAGCAGCACTTCTTCTGCCAAGCAACTCCAGGGGCAGGAAAAACAGTATTGGCTGCGACGGTCGCTTCAAAGTTGCTGCAAGAGGACAAGATCGACCTTGTATTGTGTTTCTCTCCCTCTTTAACGGTTTCAAGCGGAATAAAGAAAACCTTTTCACAGATTCTTAATTGTACCTTTAATGGTGGATTAGGTTCTATTGGACGATCTCTCACTTATCAGTCGATTCAATTTCTAAATGAGGAGTTTTGGCTGACGCTAAGAAATCATCGAGTTTTTGTGGTCTTTGATGAGATACACCATTGCTCTGGTACAGAGATTGAAAATGCGAATGTTTGGGGCCAACAAGTCCTTGCAAAGATTCAAGGACTCGCAACGTATACCCTTGCTCTTTCAGGGACTCCGTGGCGTTCAGACTCTTTGCCGATAGTATTGGGACAGTACAGCGATCCTGACGGGATACTTTTGGTTGATTATCAATACACGTTGAAACAAGCAATCGGCGATAAGGTTTGCAGAGCCCCTAAGATTGTTTTGGTTGATAATGAACATTTGACCGTGACGAACGATGAGAAGGTGGAATCTTTTTCTTCAATATTGGAAATGATTAAGCAGACCAAGGCCTCATATCAAAGCATCATTCATAATGAAGATGCAATGGAGTACTTACTTGGGTTGGGTTGCAAAAAGCTTGCAGAAATCCGTTCTCGATCCCCGACGGCTGGAGGGTTAATTGTTGCTGCATCAGTTCAGCATGCACAAACAATTAAAAAGGTACTTTCTGAAAAGTATGCTCAATCGATCTCAATAGTGACCTATCGGCATGAAGAGCCTTTAGCAGAGATTGAACGTTATAGACGAAGCGATACTCAATGGATTGTTAGCGTTGGAATGATTAGTGAGGGGACCGATATTCCGCGCCTTCAAGTGTGTTGTCACATGAGTTCAGTCAAAACCGAATTGTACTTCAGACAGGTGCTCGGGCGAATTCTTCGTGTGAACGGCGTGACAAATCAACAAGCGTGGTTATTCACCTTTGCTGAACGAAGCTTGATTGACTATGCAGAAAGGATTGAACAAGATATTCCTGAGTCGTGTATATATGCAAAATGGGAAAATTTTGCAGAAGCCGAGCCAGATATTAAGCGCAACCGTCTGAGCGAAAAGGGGTTGCTAGAAGAGCGTGGAGGACTTAGCTCTAAGCTGGTATGGAATGGCACAACAAAGAACACTGATAATATTGATATCGCACTTGGCGCGTTTGATGAGCTTCGGCTCGGAGCTTTTAGACAGCGGGTAATATCGGCATTTTTGGCTTCTTGAATAGGCCTATTATTTACCAAGCCGCTTAACTCAATAAAAATTCAGCGTTTTTACTTTGGGTGGCGTGGCTTAGGGGCTCGTTAATACCACACTTTAGTTCTGAATTGCTCCTGGCCCGAAAGAGCTAGTAAATCCTGCTAGCTCAAAAATGTCCAAAGCCGTCATAACTTACCAGTCAAATATCATCCTTTTACTGAAGATAACATCTTTATTCTTAAGGAATGAATACAAAATCAGTTCTTCTAGACTACATAGATCGCGCAAATGCGAACGGTGATAACTGCTATAAACAATTGCTTGTATTGATGCGGGAATCGGTAGCTCGGACCGATGCTGAAGAAATAGATTGGCACATGATAAACGATTTGCTGGAAGCTGATGTACTTTTACTAATTGTGTTAACTGACATGGATCTGACGATTCAGTATCATGAGTACGTACTAATGCATGCTGTTACTTTCGTCATGAAATTTGATAATCATATACTCCACTAGGAAAAATGTGCCAATTTATCATCTTTAACTTCCAGTAAACCGCCAATGTCCATCAACGTTTCAGATCTTACTGAACCCTACTAAATGTGACTGCCAAACTTCATGTTGACCAAAACACTGAGAGGAGGTCACCATGAGAAAGTTATCTTCTGGAAAATGTAGTGGCATCAAAAGGCCATTTAAACTTGAAGAGATCTGGCGGATCAGAACTAGGCTGGAGATTGAAAACGATCTGATGCAGCTTGCACTACTGAACCTAGCTATAGATAGCAAGTTAAGAGCTAGTGATTTGCTGAAGCTACACGTTTACGATGTTTCTTCGCAAGGAGTTATCTATGAAAGGGTTCAGTGCATCCAGCAAAAAACTGGCACCGATGTCCACTATGAGATTACTCCTAGAACACAGCAAAGTATTAGCCGATGGGTTTTTGCAGCATCACTAGAGGCAAGCAGTTTTCTATTCCCGAGTAACCGACGCTCTGGGCAGCCTATCAACTACTCATTCTATCGTTCAATTATCAGGAACTGGGCTGCAAAATTGGGATTGAATGCTGGCTATTATGGCACTCATTCCATGCGCCGCACTAAAGCCACTTTAATCTATGCCAGAACGAAAAACATCAGGGCCGTACAGATCTTACTTGGACATTCGAAGCTAGATAACACAATTCGATACCTTGGCGTTGAGCTAGAAGACGCTCTGAGGTTGTCTGAGAAAACAGACTGTTGAAAAACAGGTTCTGCCACAGGCTTTTCTTCTGAAAAGCCTGTGCCCCAAAATCTCTTAGATTAAATACTCTACACAATTCAGAGGGTGTGCGTTTACCCTACTAAAACTTATTCGAAGGCAGCGCACTCACGACCTATGATTTACAGTGCACTCTTTAACGATGTGATGGATTTTATATTGAAAATCTAAACGAAAGGCCACAATATAGACTCACCAGATAGTAAGCACGTTGCACATAAAGCATTAACCGTCAAAATGGAGAAAACATGGAAGTCCAATTTTTAGAGAACCCCTGCTCATCTACTAGTTATAGGAATATTGTTAAAACAGCTTCCCACTCCGATCTAGATTGTCTATCAGCCCAAGTGAGTGAGCAACTACTCAACTCACCCAAGAAAGTTTCATTAAGAGGTTTTATATAGTGAGAAACCTTATTAAAGGAGTTTCTGGAAAATTATTTATAATAAATAGTTTAACAGCAACGGCATATGCATTCATTTTACCAATAATGAGTATTTACTTAATAGACGGTATTGGTGCGAGCCCGTCATTTATTGCTTACTATAGTGTTAGCTTCGCGCTTTCTGGAATGTTTTTTAGCCAACTGTTCGGTTCATTGGCAGATAAAGGAGTCAACGACCGCTGGCTCTTTCTAATATCAATTATCTGCATTGTTATTTCTGCTGCTTCCTTTATTTTTGTCACTGAACCATGGCAAGCATTAGCTGTAGGTACAATTCTTATGGGGCCGGGTAATGCCTGTATACCTTTGATATTATCTATGATTAAAAGGTTTGCAGACCAATCAGGCCAAAATATCACTAGTCTAAATACGCAAATGCGTTCCGGTGTTTCTGTTGTTTGGATTGCGGGCCCAGCTCTAGCTTTTATAGTCGCAGACTCGTGGGGATACATCGCCAACTTTTATATTGCTTTTACTCTAGCTATTTTTGTTATTATTCTAACGACAAAATACCTGCCGACATTCAACAAAGCAGTTGAGACCCCATCACCACTAAAAAGCCAACCTTCAACCATTCCAACTATCGCCTTGATTCTAGGTCTAGTCATTTTATTAGGTAACTTAGCAAATCATGTTTATATAACGGCAATGCCATTATATTTAACTCAAGAACTAAGTATACCAATGTATTTCCCAGGACTACTCTTAGGGGTAACTGCTATGTTTGAAATACCAGTAATGCTCTACGCTGCGAAATTTTCAGAAAAATTCGGAAAAAGCCAATTAATGGTATTTGGTTTCATTTGTGCTGTTATCTATTATTTATTAATACAGTATGTAACTACGATCCCACTTCTTATCTTGAGCCAGGCTTTTAATGGCTTGTTTTACGGGGTTTTTGTAGGATTAGGCATTACTCTTATTCAAGATGCATTCCCTAATAAAGGGGGTATGGCTTCGGCATATTATACGAATATGATGAGAGTCGGGATGATGTTAGGAACTTCTGTTGCAGGCTTTATTGCTCAATACTTTGACTTTAAGACGGCTTTATATGCATCGTTAGCATCGGCTTCGTTATCCTTAATCTTAATAGTCTATATGTCGAAAATTCCTGCCTTAAAATCGATTAAAGCAACCATTTAACTCGGGATATGCCCTACTTCCATCTGAGAGTAGGGCTTTTTTCATTTCCCATATTTTTAGTTATCCATTAATTACTAATTTAGTAAAGTCATTGACTCATTTTTGTCCACTTCTGAGTTAGTGAGGCTTACGCAGGGCTAACTTAGAAGTGCTCGTGCGACGTGAAGTCGTATGAAGCGTTAGAGTGAACTAATTTAAGCCATTGTCTGCAAGTCTCTATACTGTTAATCTATACAGTAGTTTACTATGAAGTATAATTGCTAAGTGCTTATAAATCGCACATGAACTCATATCTCCATTGGATCAAACTTCTCGCTTCTAAAAACTGTACTTTATGACTAGAAAAATCATTCATATAGATCTTGATTGTTACTATGCCGCAGTAGAGATGAGGGACAACCCAGAGTTAAAGGATATACCATTAGCGATTGGCGGCTCTCAGGATCGGCGTGGCGTGATCTCAACATGTAACTATATTGCCCGAAAATATGGCGTTCGCTCGGCAATGGCGACCGCTCATGCTCTCAAACTATGCCCAACTTTAACTGTTATAGGTGGAGATATGGAGAAGTATAAGCTTGTATCCAAGCAGATCCATGCGATCTTTACTCGTTATACCGACCTTATTGAGCCACTATCACTTGATGAAGCCTACCTTGATGTAACTGACTCTGAACTATTTAGGGGCTCGGCAACACTAATCGCAGAGGATATTCGTAAGGCCATCGAATCAGAATTAAATCTTACGGCCAGTGCAGGCGTAGCCTCTATCAAATTTGTTGCAAAGGTCGCATCCGATATTAATAAGCCAAATGGTATTTGCGTCGTAACACCAGATGAAATTGAGGGATTTGTTGACGAGTTGGAATTAGGCAAAATTCCTGGTGTTGGGAAGGTCACACTGGAAAAGTTGAATAACCTTGGTTTGTACAAAGGGATTGATGTCAAAAATTATGATCAGCACATGTTACTTAAACAGTTTGGTAAATTCGGTAGTTCTCTATGGGAGCGGTGCCATGGAATTGATAGGCGTGAGGTAACATCAACAAGAATTAGAAAATCTCTTGGTGTTGAACGGACATTTGCTCAAGATATTAGAACTGAACAAGAATGCTTAGAAGCTATTGAATCACTATATGATGAATTAGTGAGACGATTCAGTAAGATTGCTCATGATAAAAGAATTATCCGTCAAGGAATTAAGCTTAAATTCGATGATTTCCAGCAAACAACGGTTGAACATAAGCAAGCCAGTATTGATAAATCGTTTTTTTCTGCTTTATTAAAGGAAGCATTATCACGAGCAAATGGTCGTGGAATTCGCTTGATAGGGTTAAGTGTTGGGTTGGAAACTAAAGAGGGGAAGGCCAACACTCAGATGACCCTGAAGTGGTAAAAATGTAAGTGGGGATGAGGCATTTACCTTGCGATTTTTGTGAATTCCCTTGTAAGTGGAATATGTAAGTATTTATTTTGAATAAAGCTATTGTTTAGAAAGAAAAAAACTTCACTTATAATCAAAATTACAAATTTTACCTCGTAGTTCCATTCCGCAGCTGTTGAAATGAGAGATAATCCTGCTTACCGAAATCGACCACTTGCAGTTGGGGGGCATGAAAAGCAGCGTGGCGTTTTGAGTACCTGTAATTACGAAGCTCGCAAGTTTGGTATTCGTTCTGCAATGCCGACGGGAAAGGCGCTGCAGCTTTGTCCCAATCTGTTGGTTGTTCCTGGGAGGATGTCGGTCTACGTCGAGATATCGAAAAAGATTCGCGAGATTTTTTCTCGATATACATCCATCATTGAACCTCTGTCTTTAGATGAAGCTTTTCTTGATGTCACGGATTCGACGCTGTGTCGTGGCTCGGCAACACTGATTGCCGAAGCAATTCGTCGCGATATCTGGAATGAACTTAACCTGACCGCTTCTGCTGGTATTGCGCCGATTAAATTTTTGGCGAAGGTGGCCTCGGATCTGAATAAGCCCAATGGTCAGTTTGTAATACCTCCACAAGACGTACAATCAGTGATAGATGAATTGCCACTCGAAAAAATCCCAGGCGTTGGCAAGGTCAGTATTGAAAAGCTCCATCAAGCTGGCTTCTTTACTTGTAAGGACATTAAGGAATCTGACTATCGAGATCTATTGCTCAGGTTTGGCCGTCAAGGTGCATCACTCTGGAAGCGCAGTCATGGTATTGATGACAGAGAAGTTATTATTGAGCGTGAACGAAAATCGGTAGGCGTGGAGCGAACTTTTACTCAGAATATTTCTACTTACGCAGAATGTTGGCAGGTAATTGAAGACAATCTTTTTCCTGAGCTTGAAGCACGTCTAGAGAAAGCTAGCCCAAGTAAAGCTATCATCAAGCAGGGCATTAAGCTCAAGTTTGCCGACTTCCAGCAAACCACTATTGAGCACATACACGCCTCTCTCGATCTAGAGCACTTTAAAGAACTGTTGAGTGAGATACTTAAAAGGCAGCAAGGGCGAGAAATACGCCTGCTTGGTTTAAGCGTAATGCTACAACCCAAAGACCAGATGCGTCAGTTGAGTTTCTTTTAGGCTGTCTAGTTTGGAGGGGAATCCGAATAGAGGGGCGTCAAAATAGATGGTATTGAGAAGCACCGACTAGACTTGGTAGTCTAGTCAGTTTCTATATCAATACGTAAGATGCCTTATCTAGGAAGTTGTTTAACTCGCGCTAGCGTATCACTGAATGGTTGTTGCTCTAGCTTCCCGTATCCAACCATTTTGCTGGCTTTAAGCTTGGTTGAAAGTGGAGTTGCGATTCCGGATAGAAAACGAGTAATGGCTTCGTCGGTGATCAATTGTTGGCTTGCGGAAATGAATTCATGGGTCCATGTCATTACGGTCTCGTCGTCAACGGGTTCAACATCGACGGTTGGTAAAATTGCCACTTCACCACGGCATACAGAGCAATGACCGCAGTTTGTTGGTGCCTTATCATCGGCAAAGTAACTCGCTAGGCGTGAGCTTAGGCAGGTATCAGCCTCAAAGAAGCTCAGCATTTGGTTAAGGCGGTTTATCTCACTGTTCTCTTTTGCCTTAAACAATTCAGTTAGACGTTCCGATAACTGCATCATGTCTTCAGTGGTGTTGTGGATCGCATACACATCTGTGATCTGCTTACTTTCCAACTCAATCCAACCTTGTTCATTGAAATAATCGATTGCCGCAATCACACGCTGACGATCAGTCTGGAAGTGTGTCCACAGTGCGTCGAAGTCGACTTGGCACCATACTCTTGCTTGAGGAGAACATTGGAAAATTGCTTCCACAAAATGGCGACGTTCGCCTTGGAATTGTTCGGTGATCTGCTGCTTAGTACGTATGAATTTAAATTTGTAGTCAGCAAAGTAGCTGTATTTAGGCTCAATCACGCCTTCAATTTCGAGATACACCAGTAGCGTTTTAAGTGGTAACTGACGAATGTTGGACTCACGCGATAGTTGGTTGAGCATGATTTCCCATTGGTTCGCGCCAGAAGCCGTAATGGTTTGGTTTTCGTATATTTCTTTTAAGACCGTTTGAATTGATATGTTGTCTGGCGTATCACCAAAAACGAAGTTCTCGAGTGTGCTCAAACCATATTTGTTAGCCAGTAAAATACATTCAGACGCTTGCCCATCTCTGCCTGCTCTGCCTATCTCTTGCGAGTAGTTTTCGATCGATTTCGGTAAGTCAAAGTGAATCACTCGGCGAATGTTGGACTTATCGACACCCATACCAAAAGCAATGGTTGCCACGATGCAGTTCACGTCATCGTTCATGAATTGATGCTGAATGGCATCTCTGTTTTCAGGCTTAAGACCGGCATGGTAAGCCACGGCATTAACGCCAGCATTCCGGAGTTGCTGAGCCACCACCTCTGCGGTCTGTTGAAGGGTGACATAAACAATAGTCGGAGCGAGAGAAGCTTGGTTAACGACATTGCACAAGGTTTCTAGTTTGCTGGTTTGTTCGCAAGGTTGAATCGACAGGTCGAGGTTTTGACGATAGAAACCCGTAACCACAACGCGTTCCTCATCAATTTCAAACTTCGACTTCATATCTTGGATAACCGATGTCGTCGCAGTAGCTGTCAGTAGCAGTACTTGTGGAATATTGAGCTGCTTTTGGTATTGGGGAAGCTTCAGGTAGTCTGGTCTGAAGTTGTGTCCCCATTCTGATATACAGTGTGCTTCATCAACTACGAGCATAGAGATGGGAACTTGGGAGATAAACTGACGAAAGCGTTCATTCTTCAAGCGCTCAACAGAGATCATTAGGATTTTGGTGTCCCCGTTACGCACGGATTGCATCACCTGTTGTGTGGTTTGTCTGTCTTGGCTTGATTCGATTGCAGCCGCGCTTATTCCCTTACTGTGTAAGAAGCTGAGCTGGTCTTTCATTAAGGCTAACAATGGTGATATCACTAAGGTTAAGTGCGGCAACTCTAATGCTGGCAATTGGTAGCAAAGCGACTTGCCTGAGCCTGTTGGGAATATAGCGGCAGTCGAGTGACCAGATAGAACATTATCAATGACTTGCTTTTGCCCATTACGCAGTGAGTCGAATCCGAATACTTGTTTTAGCTTCTGCTCAATCATTTATGTTCTACCTGAGTTATTAAGTGTCGTATTGATGTTAAAGCGGGCGCCTATTGATGATTGCGTCGCTTGATGAATCAAATGTCTTGCACCTGATTGTACCTAATTCTATTCTGTAGCTCCTATACAAAAGCACCCCAATAGTATGAATAAGTCTGAGCTTCGCCAAATAATCATAGAGCAACTTGAATCCCGATTACGTATTGCACAATCTGCTACTCAACGCGCTATTGATGCGGCGACCGATGAAGAGACAGTGCCTGAGCATAAGTACGATACATTGGCACTAGAAGCTTCGTATCTTGCTCACGGTCAAGCAGTAAGAGTGCAAGAGTGTGAAGGTGACATTCAGTGTTATCGTAACTTAGTGCTGCGTGATAGTGAGAAGATTACAGTGAGCAGCTATGTTGTGGTCATTGACGAGCATGATCAATATAAACACTTTTTCATGGGGCCGAGAGTCGGTGGGCTTTCTGTTACGTGGAATAACAATGAAGTTGCTATCGTGACGGAAAATGCACCTTTTGGTCAGGCTCTAATGGGGAAAGAAGTCGGTGATGAGATTGAGTTTAAGGTCGCAGATAAACAGTTTTGCTATGAAGTAATATCTATCGACTAACTGAGTAACGGATATATATAAAACGTTTCTCTGACAAAGAAGCATATACCAAGGGTATAGTAATCTGTCAGATTGATGAGAGGATGTTATGAAAAACAATGTATTTATGAAAAACAAAATGTTTATGAAGAACAGTGTATTAATCGCATCGTTAACAGCGGTAATCTCTGTTGTGAGCCTGCCAACTTTTGCTGCTCAGTGTCGAGTTGATTTGAAAAATGAATTGCGAATCGATGACCAGAAAGTCGAAATCCACCAAGTGAATGGTGATACTGCCGTTTTTGATGGTAACAACGATTTATATATCCATGGTGAGAAGGTTGAGCTTGATGCCGACCAACAAGCGGCGATTGAGAAATACCGCGAAAAAGTGAGTGAGTACTTGCCACGAGCGAAACAAATGGCTAACGATGGCTTAGCGTTAGCGAATGACGTTATTGATGACATTGCTGCTAGCCTAGATTCACCGGAATCATTTGATAATGTAAAAGGGTCAATGAAAACCTACTTTGATGAACTGGAAGCTCGTTACTACAAAGATGGCGAGTTAGTGTTACCAGCAGACAGTTTTGATTCGATGGCCAATGGTTGGTCTGAAGATTTCGAGAAGGCTAAGGAGATCTTTAACCAAGAATTTATCTCTAGCGCTTTTAATGCGATGTCAGAAAAAATGAAACAAGATGGTGGCTTAAATCTTACTGAATTGGCTGACAGCATGGCTGCATTAAAGCTTAAAGTTGAAGAGCGCATGAAAGAACACTCTCAACAAGTGCAAGAGGAAGCGAATGAGTTCTGTGATTCTCTTGATGAGATGGCAGAACAAGAGCAACAGCTGCATGAAATCATTCCGAACCTAAAAGACTATCAAGTCTTCACGATCTAATCTGAATCTAACTATAAGTCACAAGAGCACCATTTGGTGCTCTTTTTGTTCGTATAAATTGAACAATACGACGAGTAATCATCTCAATTCAATCCATTGTTTCTCTAGTCCTGAACCTTGCTTTACTGCTTTTCGGTAAACGATAAGACCAGTTATTTGTTAATTTAATGGTTCTAAATAGCGTATTTGTTGTAAAAACTAGAAGATCACTCATTTATTAGTTGTGCCTATCATTGCTTTTGATTACTGTACTTCTCAACTAGTTCACTGATTTTTAATGCGGCAATATGGACCAACAATCTTCCTCTTCAAGAGAGCACTTTAGCTCTCGTTTGGGTTTTATTTTAGCAGCGGCGGGTGCAGCTGTTGGCTTAGGTAATATTTGGGGTTTCCCAACCCAAGTCGCCAGTAACGGCGGTGGTGCTTTTCTGCTTGTTTACCTAATTATGATTTTCGTGGTTGCTTTCCCGATGCTGGTGGTTGAGATGGCTATTGGTCGACATGGTCAAGCAAATCCTGTCGATAGCATGCGTTCTTTGACTACAAACCCGTTAGGCAAGAAAGTCGGTGAATTTGTCGGTTGGATTGGGTTGAGTGTTCCAAGTGCAGTGCTAGCGTTTTATAGCATTGTCGGTGGTTGGTTGATCTGCTTCCTAATTGGTGCTGTCGCTGACCTGATTGGTCTAGAGGCCGCTGCTGATTGGTTTAAAGGCTTCAGTGTTGAGCGCAATGTTTTTGGTACCGTCGCATTCTATGTGCTGACTATCTTGATTGTTCAGGGCGGTGTTAAGCAGGGGATCGAGAAATGGTCGACCCGTTTGATGCCTGCGCTATTTGTGTTATTTGGCTTATTGTTTGTTTACATCATGACGCAATCTGGCGCGATGGAAGGCCTAAAGCATTACCTCGTTCCAGACTTTGAGAAAGTGTGGGATAGAAAACTGATTTTGGCAGCTATGGGGCAGGGCTTCTTCTCGCTCACTATTGGTGGTTGCTCGATGTTGGTTTATGGCTCTTACTTAAGTAAGAAAGAGAACCTGCCAAAAATGGCAATGAACGTTACCTTAGTTGATACCGCGGTTGCTTTTATTGCGGGCTTAGTCGTGATGCCTGCCATGTTTGTTGCGATGCAAAAAGGTGTTCAAATCTATGCTGAAGATGGCTCATTACTGAGCTCTGATACCCTAGTATTTACGGTTCTGCCTTTGATGTTTGATAGCTTAGGTATGCTGGGTCAGGTCTTCGCAATTGTGTTTTTCTTATTGCTAACGATTGCTGCACTTACTTCATCGATTTCAATGTTGGAAGCCCCTGTCGCTCTTGTTAGTGAGCGTTTTAAGACCAGACGAACGCCAACAAGTTGGGTAATTGGTGGTGCAATCGCACTGTTCAGTGTGGTGATTGTTTACAACTTTGCTGCGATGTTTGGCATGGTTGCGATGATTGCGACTCAGTACCTTCAACCAGTCGCTGCGCTGATGTTCTGTGTGTTTGGTGGTTGGGTATGGAGCCGAGCGTCAAAAGTGAAAGAGCTTGAGCAAGGTTGTCCTGACTTTCAACTTGGTTGGTTTGGTAAGGTTTGGCCAATGTATGTGAAGTTCGTGTGCCCAATTTTAGTCGCAACGGTTATCTGGGCATCTTTTGGCTAGTAGAGCATTTAACATCTAGATGATTAGACTTGCAGTTCAAGGCCACTCTTAATGAGTGGCTTTGTTGTTTTTGTATCGAACAAGCTTGTTCGATAGAAAAAAGGCGCTGAACATAAAATTCAGCGCCTTTGTATTGTTCGTTAAGCAATCGTGATTACTTAATTTCCATACCTTGTGCTTGCAAGTCTGCATGGTAAGAAGAACGTACAAACGGACCACATGCTGCGTGAGTGAAGCCTAGCTCTAGAGCAATCTCTTTCAACTCATCAAACTCAGAAGGCGGCACGTAACGTTCAACTGGCAAGTGGTGACGGCTTGGTGCTAGGTACTGGCCTAGTGTCAGCATTGTTACGCCATGTTCACGAAGATCTTTCAATACTTGAACGATCTCTTCTTTCGTTTCACCAAGGCCCATCATCACACCTGATTTGGTTGGGATGCTTGGATGCTGCTCTTTGAATTTTCTTAACAGATCAAGAGACCACTTGTAGTTCGCACCTGGACGCGCTTTACGGTATAGACGCGGCGCTGTCTCTAGGTTGTGGTTGAAAACATCTGGTGGGTTGTCTTTCATTAGTTCAAGCGCAACGTCCATACGACCACGGAAGTCCGGAACCAGTGTTTCGATACGAATGTTTGGGTTTTGCTCGCGAATTTCACGGTTACAATCAGCAAAGTGTTGAGCACCGCCATCACGTAAGTCATCGCGGTCCACTGAAGTGATTACAACGTACTTCAGTTTCATGTCTTTAATCGTCTTAGCCAGTTTCTTCGGCTCTTCGGCTTCTGGAGCATTTGGTCGACCATGGGCAACATCACAGAACGGGCAGCGACGAGTACAGATAGCGCCAAGAATCATAAACGTTGCCGTGCCGTGGTTAAAACACTCAGCTAGGTTAGGGCAAGACGCTTCTTCACAAACTGAGTGCAGGTTGTTTTTGCGCATTGCAGATTTGATTTCTTGAATACGATGGCTGTCTGAAGGAAGTTTAATCTTCATCCATGCAGGCTTACGTAAAACTTCTTTCTGTTCAGCAGGCATATTCTTTACGGGAATTAATGCCATTTTGTCAGCGTCACGATATTTAACGCCTTTTTCCATTTGGATTGGTTTGCTCATGATTTTATGCTTCTGCTGTAATGTTACTGGTGGCTTGAATGTCTACTTGGTCATAGCCGAGTAGTTCTACGAGCTCTTGTATTAACTGTTGCTCAACGTTTTCTAGTTCACTTGGACCGCCGAGTTGGCTTACTTGCGCCATTTCCATTCCTTGGTAACCACATGGGTTAATACGTTGGAATGGAGACAAGTCCATATCGACGTTGAGTGCTAGCCCGTGGAACGAGCAGCCGCGTCGAATTCGTAATCCGAGTGAACAGATTTTCTTGCCATCGACATAAACACCAGGAGCGTCAGGTCGGGCAGTTGAATCTATATTGTAAGCTTTCAGAGTATTGATTACGAGGTTCTCAATATGAGTAACCAAATCACGCACTCCGAATTTCTTGCGGCGGATGTTTATCAGGAAGTAAGCGACTAACTGACCGGGCCCGTGGTACGTCACTTGGCCACCGCGATCGCTTTGTATCACAGGGATATCACCAGCATTTAATACATGCTCAGCTTTACCTGCTTGTCCTTGAGTGAAAACTGGGTTGTGTTCAACCAACCAAATTTGGTCTACGTCTTCATCCGTGCGTTCGTCTGTGAACTTATGCATGGCTTTCCATACAGGTTCGTAATCCTGACGACCTAATTTTTTTACGATTAGCTTATTTTGCAAAGCGGCACTTCCTCAAGGATTAATAAAGTGAGCGCATTATAAACGCGAAACAGGTTTCTAACTACAGACGGACAGCAAGGTTTTTCAACTTTCTTTGTATTTATTGAAAATTAAGTTGAGTGCTTTGGAAGGGGAGCGAGGGTTTCAAACAAAAACAGCGGCAATAAGCCGCTGTTTTTCATGCGTAATCGAAAGTTACAGAACCATACGAACGATTTCGATTTCGCCCAGTTCTTTATATAGCGTTTCTACTTGCTCAATTGAAGTCGCAGTAATATTGATAGAAACAGAGTGGTAGTTACCTTTCGCACTCGGTTTTAGAGTTGGGCTGTAGTCACCAGGAGCATGACGCTGGATCACTTCTAGCACTAGTTCTGTAAGTTCTGGCTTAGCGTAGCCCATAACTTTGTAAGTGAATGAACAAGGGAACTCTAAGAGGTCTTTTAGTTTTGCATCAGAATTGATGTTCATGATTAGCTCCAAAAGGCTAGACTCTCGCAAATTGGCGAAATGTCGATAAAAAGCGTGTTCGGTCAACAGACACGAGTAATAAGGCGGAATATTACGTGTAAATATCACCGAACTCAAGATCAACAAAAGCCGCACATGGCGGCTTTTGTTTCGCTAATGAGCAAATCATGAACCTACTCATTAGGTTAGCTATACAGCAAGCTTAGATTTTACGTAGAACAAACTGTTGACTGGTTTAGAACAAACCTTTAAACAGCAGTACTAGGTAATCCCACAGGCGGCTAAATAGGCTGCCTTGGTCTACATCTTCAAGTGCAAGTAGTGGGTATTCAGCAACGTCTTCACCGTCGACTTGGTAGAATAGTTTGCCCACAACGTCGCCTTTGCTGATTGGTGCTTCTAGCTCTTTCTCAAGAACGAAGCTTGCCTTCAGGTTCTTAGCTTGGCCACGAGGCAGAGTAACGAACGTATCTTCGTCGACACCTAGTGCAACCGTGTCCTTGCTACCCATCCAGATCTTCTCTTCTACGAAGGTCTCGCCAGCGGTGTGTGGTGCCACTGTTTCGAAGAAGCGGAAGCCGTAGCTAAGCAGTTTTTTGCTTTCTGTTTTACGAGCGTTAGCATTCTTGGTGCCCATAACAACAGCAACTAGGCGCATTTTACCTTCGGTTGCTGAGCTTACTAGGCTGTAACCTGCATTGCTTGTGTGGCCCGTTTTAATGCCATCAACGTTCATGCTCTTATCCCATAACAGACCGTTGCGGTTGTACTGGGTGATGCCGTTGTAAGTGAATTTCTTTTGTGAGTAGATACGGTACTCATCAGGAACGTCGCGAATCAGCGCCTGACCTAGTAGCGCCATATCGTAAGGCGTTGAGTAAAGGTTAGGGTTGTCTAGACCGTGCACGTTAGCAAAGTGCGTGTCTTTCATGCCGATAGAGCTCGCCCATGCGTTCATTAAGTCAACAAATGCATCTTCAGAGCCGGCAATATGTTCAGCCATCGCAACACAAGCATCGTTACCTGATTGAATAATGATACCGCGGTTCAGCTCTTCAACTTTAACGGTTGTACCAACTTCAATGAACATCTTAGATGAATCAGGGAAGTTTTTAGCCCAAGCATTTTCACTGATAACAACATCGTCGTTTAGGTTGATGTTGCCACGCTCTAGCTCTTGGCCGACTACGTAGCTCGTCATCATCTTGGTTAAACTTGCTGGAGAAAGTTGAGTGTTCATCTCTTTCTCTGCGAGTACTTTGCCTGAATGGTAATCCATCAGAACAAATCCCTTAGCAGCGATTTGAGGAGCGTCAGGAACAATAATAGGAGCGGCGAATGACGATGTTGCTATCGTTGCAGAAAGTGCAACTGAAGTAGCAAAAATCGATTTAACAAGTTTATTAGATTTAATCATTTTGAATGCAATTATTAGGTGAACTATTCATATATTAACAGAATCACTCTGTCACACCAGAGCGCTGATTACCAGAAGTAACTGTTAGATAAATTAGCGAGTTAGCGTGTGTTTTTTTATATAAGCTGACGGGTAACCCATTAGCTTAACTTGTTCTAATTTTTCTTGAGTCAGAGCATAGTCATGAAATGGGCCGAGCATCAGGCGGTAGTTATCATCATTTGGCTGCAAGAACGTTGCTACAGCTAACTTTTCGCCTAGATCTTTGGCTAACTTCTCGGTTCTATCTTCATGTGGAGAAGTGGCTACTTGAATAATAAATTGAGGTAAAGCCGCCTTTTTATTTGCGTCGGTTGGCATCGCCACAGTGATGACTTCTATCTCAACATTTGCCGTGCCTGTTCTCAATACATCGAGTTTGTATGCCGCGGCATAACTAAGGTCAATGATTCGCCCTTCATGAAATGGGCCTCGGTCATTGATGCGCACAATCGTCGTTTTGTCATTGTCGGTATTCGTCACTTTTACATAGCTCGGAATCGGCAATGTTTTGTGTGCCGCAGACATCGAATACATGTCGTAGATCTCGCCATTCGACGTTAAATGACCATGAAATTTCTTACCGTACCAAGAGGCTTTGCCTTTCTCAGTAAACCCTTCTGTCTTCTTTACGATTTTGTAGTCTTCGCCACGCAAAGTGTAATCCGTGTTACCACCTAAACTATAAGGTTCATACTGAGGGTGAGCATCCTCGAGATGCTCTACTGAGATCGGTGCGTCTGGTGCAATGTCTGAATCTATATCGTAGCGTCCTGTTGGTTCTGTCGAAGAACAACCGTTTATAACAACGGCTAGGCTCACTATAGATACTAGTTTTTTTATTGGCAGCTCATTAACCAAAGATGTTTTTATAGGAGTTACTTTAACAGACATCAATTAGGTCGCCTTTGAGAATGCTTTTCTGTGTGTATGGATTGACATTAAAATACCGAAACCAGCCATAAGGGTAACCATAGAGGTACCGCCATAGCTGACCAGAGGTAGAGGGACACCCACCACAGGTAGAATGCCGCTTACCATACCAATGTTTACGAAAATATAGACGAAGAAACTCAGTACGATACTGCCGCCCATCATTCGCCCAAATGCTGTTTGAGCTTGGCTTGCAAGCACTAAGCCACGGCCAATAATGAACAGGTAGATAGCGAGCAAAAACAAAATACCAATCATGCCCCACTCTTCGGCGATGACCGCAAAAATAAAGTCGGTATGGCGCTCTGGAATGAACTCTAGTTGAGATTGGGTACCTTGCAGCCAACCTTTTCCTGATATACCACCAGAGCCAATTGCAATCTTACTTTGGATGATGTGATAGCCTGCACCTAATGGATCTGATTCAGGGTCAAAAAGGGTTCTTACACGAACTTTTTGATATTCACGCATCAAGAAGAACCATAAGATTGGAATAAACCCACCCAGTGCAATCGCGGCACTAGCAATGATCTTCCAACTAATACCTGCCAGGAATATCACGAAGATACCGGATGCTGCGATGAGTATCGATGTGCCTAAATCTGGCTGTTTAGCGATAAGGATTGTAGGTACAAACACCATCACTAATGAGATAGCCAAGGTTTGGAAAGTGGGTGGCAGTGAGCGCTTACCAATAAATCGAGCTAGCATCAAAGGTACTGCAAGCTTCAATAGTTCTGAGGGTTGGAATCGAATAAAGCCGAAGTTTAACCAGCGCTGTGCACCTTTAGAGGCCTCGCCAAAGAACAACACTCCGAGTAGTAGAATAACGCCGCCCGCAAACAGTAGTGGAGCCAAGGTCTCATAAGTACGAGGTGAGATTTGCGCTAAAAAGATCATCACACCCAAAGACAGCACCATACGCATCGCTTGGCGATCCATCATCGCAAGGCTCTGTCCGCTTGCGCTGTACATGATCAATAGGGCAAAGCCCATTAAAACCAGAATGCCAAGCAATAGCGGCAGGTCGATATGCAGCCGTTCAAATAGGGCTCTATTTCGTCCAGTTGAAGGATCAAGTTTCATTATTTTATTGGCTCACTTTCATAATCTTCTGCAAGAATAATATGGTCTAAAATTCTTCTTACAACTGGGCCACCATTTGATGAACCACCACCAGCATTCTCCAAAACGATAGTTACGACCGCTTCAGGATCTTCAAAAGGCGCATAACCGGTGAAGAGGGCATGATCGCGTAAATGTTCTGCGATTTCATCTGCGTTGTATTCTTCATCTTCTTTTAGACCGAATACTTGTGCAGTACCTGATTTACCAGCTGTTTGATAAGACATTTTTTGGAATGAGCGTCTTGCTGTGCCTTTCTTTCCGTGGTTTACCAATCTCATGCCTTCTTGCGCGATATCCCAGTATCTCTGCTTAACACCAGTTACCGGAGGGTACGTTTCGATTTCAGATATCGTTTGTTCATCGAACGGTTGACCGTTCTCAATTGTCGCGCGTAGTAAATGGGGAGCGGTTACCTCTCCTTCATTGACCAATACTGAAGTCGCTTTTGCAATCTGCATTGGTGTTGCAGTCCAGTAGCCCTGGCCAATACCGACAGGGATGGTGTCACCTTGATACCAAGGTACACGGTGTCTGGCCATTTTCCATTCGCGAGTGGGCATATTCGCTTTGCTTTCTTCGTAAATGTCGATGCCAGTGTGATCACCAAAACCGAACAACATCATCCATTTAGATAAGCGGTCGATGCCTAAATCAAATGAAATTTGGTAGAAGAAGGTATCAACCGATTCTTCAATGGCTTTCTCTATGTCAACGACACCGTGTCCCCAACGCAACCAATCGCGGAACGGCTTCGTTTTCGAGTTTGGAATCTTCCAATAGCCCGGGTCATTACGCGTCGTGTTCGGAGTAATTACGCCTTCTTGCAGAGCTGCGACGGCAATGAAGGGTTTGATCGTCGATGCTGGCGGATAAATTCCTAGCGTTGCACGGTTAACTAAAGGTCGGTCTTTGTCTTGAAGCAGGGCATTATAACCTTTCGAGGAAATACCATGCACAAAGGCATTTGGGTCGTAGCTTGGGCTGGAAACCATGGCTAATACGCCATTGTCTTTCGGGTCGAGAACCACGGCTGAACCACGGCGGCCATCAAGTAACTTATGTACGTATAGCTGCAGTTTGATATCGAGATTGAGCACGATATCTTTACCCGGTACTGAAGGCACAAATTTAAGAGTGCGGATCACTCGTCCACGGCTGTTTACTTCGACTTCTTGATAGCCTGCGGTGCCGTGTAGCATGTCTTCGTAGTAGCGCTCAATACCAAGTTTACCGATGTCGCGAGTGGCTTGATAATTAGCGTCTTTCTCTTCACGAACCAAGCGCTGCATATCGCGGTCGTTGATGCGAGATACGTAGCCAATCACGTGAGTTAACACATCACCATAAGGGTAGAAACGTTTTAGCGTCCCTGTCACTTCAACGCCTGGGAACTTATGTTGATTTACAGAAAAGACCGCCACTTGTTCTTCGGTAAGCTGATTAAGAATAGGTACTGATTTGAAGCGACGTGAATTACGACGATCACGATTAAAACGTTCGATACGCTCCGGTGGTATGTCGATTAACGCTTGTAAACGAACAAGCGTATCTTCCATGTTTTTGACTTTTTCTGGGGTGATCTCCAGATTAAAAACGGGCCGGTTTTCCGCAAGAAGTACACCGTTGCGGTCGTAAATTAAACCACGATTGGGTGCGATTGGAACGACCTTGATGCGGTTGTCGTTGGAGCGGGTTTTATAGTCCTGATATTGATTAACTTGGATGTTGTAAAGGTTCACAACCAGCAAGCTCATCATCACTATAATCCCTGCAAACGCAACAAAAGCACGACTAGTAAATAGTCGTGCTTCTGCTTTGTAATCACGAATTTGGCTACGTTTACGTAACATTAACGCTTATTCTCGATGATAAGGGTGGTTAGCAGTGACGCTCCAAGCTCGATATAAGCTTTCAGCCATGATAACGCGTACTAATGGGTGAGGGAGAGTAAGTGCTGATAGAGACCAGCTTTGGTCTGCTGCCGCTTTACATGCTGGTGCTAATCCTTCGGGCCCGCCAATAAGGATAGAAACGTCACGGCCATCCAGCTTCCAACTTTCCAATTGCTCTGCGAGTTGAGGCGTATCCCACTTTTTACCTGGGATATCGAGTGTGACAATGCGGTTACCTTTTGGAACTGCAGCTAACATTGCTTCGCCTTCTTTTTGAAGAATACGTGCAATATCGGCATTTTTACCGCGTTTTCCCGCAGTGATTTCAATGAGTTCTAATGGCATATCATGAGGGAAGCGGCGTTTATATTCTTTAAAGCCTTCTTCAACCCACTTTGGCATTTTTGTACCAACTGCGATTAACTGGATCTTCAAAGCTTAGCCCCAAAGTTTTTCTAGTTGGTACAGCTCACGATGCTCTTCTTGCATAACGTGAAGCATGCTTGTGCCCATGTCTAGAACAACCCATTCACCTTCTTTTTGGCCGTCCATGCCAAGGGGATTCATGCCAGCCTTGCGCACTTCATCAGCAACATGCTGTGCAATAGAGGCAACATGGCGCTTAGATGTACCAGTACAAACAATCATGTAGTCAGTAACACTTGATTTGCCTTCTACATCGATAGTCACAATCGACTCTGCTTTCATGTCGTCGGCTTTGTCTGCAAGAAAATCTTTTAGTTCTTCACGTAACACGGGGTGTTCCTTTAATCTGAGTTTAGCTTTTTAGGGTCTGTTGACCCTAGAATATACCACGCTTTTATGCGTGAAATGGGATTGAAGCTGAAGGGATACAAAACTCTACGCTTAACTGATGAATTAGTGGCCAAGGCGACTGTTCATATTGCGTTTTTGTCATCAATTCTACTTGAGTGAGTAGCGCAAACAGGGAGTGTAATTGAGATATCGAAACTCTTGTTAGCGCAGCGTTATAAAGAGGTTTTTTGGATTGCCAGACACGGTGCTTTTCAAATACCTGCGCGATTGGGATCTGCTTCATTTGTTGCTGTATTTGTAATAGCAGAGCAAGCTCACGTTGTATGCTGCGCAATAAGATAACGGGTTCGACACCTTCGGCTTCTAACTGACGCAGGATTCGCTGTGCACGATTGCCTTTGCCTGCTAATAACGCATCACTCCAATGGAATGGCGTAAAGTGGTTGTGTCGACTCAGCGATTCTTCTAAACGTACTAATGTGAGCTTTCCATCTGGGTATTGGAGAGCCAGTTTTTCTAGGCTTTGGGTGAGCGCAAATAGATTACCCTCATGCCATTGCGCCAACATTTGTATCGCTTCAGGATCCGGTGATAAGCCGATCTGACGACAGCGTGTTTGAACAAACTGAGGTAATCGGCTAACGTCTGGGGTTAGGCAGCTGATCCAGTGGCCTTGATTCGAGAGTGCTTTAAACCACTTAGCGCTTTCTTGAGCTTTAGTGAGCTTGGTACCCACCAAGATCAACAAGATGTCGCTATGAATATGCTCTGAAATTGCGAGCAGCTCTTTTGCTATTGCGGCATTGACCCCGGACTCTGGCAATTCAAGTTCGATGAGCTGACGACTAGAGAATAGGCTCAATGCTTGAGTGCAGTCGTAGACTTGATTCCAGTCGAGACTGCTATCAATAGCAAAGCGGTGGCGTTCTTCGAAGCCTTGCTCTTTGGCTGTCTTTTGAATCGCTTCTCGGCTTTCCTGCAGCAGTAAAGGTTCGTTACCAAAAATTAGGTAAACGTTGCTTAACTGCTTAGCAAGTTGCTCAGATAAACGATCAGCAAAAATACGCATTAAATAAACCTATTGCTCGACAGTTACGCTAGGCTCAGCATCAGGTACTGCACTTGCGTCGACCTCAACATCGTCAATTTCGATGTTTTTGATGTTGTACTGTTTTTCTAGCTCTTTTACTTGAACCTGTTCAAGCTCTTCTAGGTTCATATTTCCTGCGGCAATAGTCGCTTTCAGTCGGGCCATTTGACGAAGGATTTGGCTTGTTGCAAGCTTGCGCATTTCGTCTTCGATCATGTCACGCTCAACCGATTTTGCGAGTGCCGTTAGTGGGTTGTCTAAATAGCTGCGGGTTACGCTGGTTGAGAAGGTTTTGTCGCCTAGCTCTGGTATCGTCACACGATATGATGCATTGAGCGTCAGCTCTTTTTCTGCCGCTCGAGTATTTTGGTAAAGAGACAGGGTACGCTCACCGACGCCTTCGCTAATGATGTGCAGGTTAGGTGTGTTCTCAGCAGGTGGCACAATTTCTACATCATTCATACGCAGCTGGCTTTTCATCATACGTGTAAACGTACTGTATTGGTCGTAACTGGTCACAGAGATCTTGTTGAGCTCTTCTGGTACGGAGTAATCACCACGTAGGTGGAAACCACAGGCACTTAGCAGGCTAACGGTTAAAACAACAATAGTAACTTTCAATGAAGATAGTAAATTCAGGCGCATTATTTTATGGCTCTCATGAAGGTAGAATACTTATTTAAAGGCTTTAGTTCGTTTGAGTTGTTAGGCTCAAGTCTAAAGCGCTTAAATAAGTAGACAGGGCTATTAGCTACCCTGTCTACAGACTGCTTTTGATGAATTAAGTTCGTTAATTCTTCAGTAATTGCACTGTGCTAACGAAATTAGTTAGCAACGATGTTTAGAAGCTTACCAGGTACGAAGATAACTTTACGGATAGTTAAGCCATCTAGGAATTTCTTAGCGTTCTCATCGTTTAGACCAAGTTCACGAACTTGCTCTTCTGTCGCGTCAGCAGCAACCGTTAGTTTTGCTCGTAGCTTACCGTTGATCATTACCACGATAGTCTTCTCGTCTTCAACTAGCGCTTTCTCGTCAAACGTTGGCCATGTTGCTGAGTCTACGTTTGATTCACCAAGCGCAATCCACATTTCGTAAGAGATGTGTGGCGTCATAGGGTAAAGCATACGTACAACTGCTTTTAGCGCTTCATCAAGGATTGCACGATCTTGTACAGATTCTTGAGGTGCTTTCGCGAGCTTATTCATCAGTTCCATGATCGCAGCGATTGCTGTGTTGAACGTTTGGCGACGGCCGATATCGTCCGTTACTTTCGCGATAGTTTTGTGGATATCACGACGAAGTGCTTTCTGGTCACCAGATAGAGCAGAAGCATCAACAATTTCAGCTGCACCTTTAGAAGAGTGAGCGTGAACCAGTTTCCAAACACGCTTAAGGAAACGGTTTGCCCCTTCAACGCCAGACTCTTGCCACTCAAGCGTCATGTCTGCAGGCGATGCAAACATCATGAATAGACGTACTGTATCAGCGCCGTACTTGTCTACCATCTCTTGTGGGTCGATACCGTTGTTCTTAGACTTAGACATTTTGATCATGCCTGAGTGCTCAACGTTGCGGCCTTGGTTGTCGACAGCTTTTTCAATGCGGCCTTTCGCGTCACGGTCGATAGTCACGTCAGTTGGAGCAATCCACTCTTTCGTGCCTTTCTCGTTCGTGTGGTAGAACGCGTCAGCCAGAACCATGCCTTGACATAGAAGTTGCTTGAACGGTTCATCAGATGTCACGTAACCCGCATCACGAAGAAGCTTGTGGAAGAAGCGAGAGTAAAGCAGGTGCATACATGCGTGCTCGATACCACCAACGTATTGGTCAACTGGCAACCAGTAGTTTGCTTTCTCTGGATCTAGAATATCGTCAGCTTGTGGTGAACAGTAACGTGCGTAGTACCATGAAGACTCCATGAACGTATCGAACGTATCAGTCTCACGAAGAGCAGGTTCGCCATTGAATGTTGTTTCAGCCCAAGATTTGTCAGCTTTGATTGGGCTAGTAACGCCATCCATTACCACGTCTTCTGGAAGAATGACTGGCAGTTGGTCTGCTGGTACTGGGTGAACTTCACCGTCTTCAGTGGTTACCATTGGGATTGGAGCACCCCAGTAACGCTGACGAGATACACCCCAGTCACGTAGACGGAAGTTTACTGTTTTCTTACCTTTGCCTTCAGCTTCCAGTTTCGCAGCGATTGCATCGAATGCTTCTTGGAACGCAAGACCGTCGAATTCTCCAGAATCGAACAGTACACCTTTCTCAGTGTAAGCCGCTTCAGACACATCTAGCTCTGAACCATCTTCTGGTTTGATTACTGGGATGATATCGATGCCGTACTTAGTTGCGAATTCGTAGTCACGCTGATCGTGAGCAGGAACCGCCATTACAGCACCTGTGCCGTAATCCATAAGAACGAAGTTAGCTACGTAAACAGGAACAACACGACCGTTAAGAGGGTGGATAGCCGTTAGGCCAGTATCCATACCTTTCTTTTCCATCGTTGCTAGTTCTGCTTCAGCCACTTTGGTGTTACGACACTCTTCAACGAATGCTGCAAGCTCAGGATTGTTCTTAGACGCTTTCTCTGCAAGTGGGTGACCTGCAGCGATACCAACATAAGAAACACCCATTAGTGTGTCTGGGCGAGTTGTATAAACTTCTAGTGGCGCTTCTTCACCGTTAACAGCGAAAGATAGCTCTACACCTTCAGAACGACCGATCCAGTTGCGCTGCATGGTCTTAACCATTTCAGGCCAACCTTCAAGGTTGTCTAGATCGTCTAGTAGCTCTTGAGCGTACTCAGTGATCTTAATGAACCACTGTGGAATCTTCTTTTGTTCTACTGGAGTATCACAACGCCAGCAGCAACCGTCTTCTACTTGCTCGTTAGCAAGAACCGTTTGGTCGTTTGGACACCAGTTAACAGAAGAAGTCTTCTTGTAAACTAGGCCTTTTTCGTAAAGCTTAGTGAAGAACTCTTGTTCCCAACGGTAGTACTCTGGAGTACATGTTGCGAATTCACGTTTCCAGTCGTAACCAAAGCCTAAAAGTTTAAGCTGGTTTTTCATGTATTCGATGTTTTCGTAAGTCCACGGAGCAGGCGCTGTGTTGTTTTTTACAGCTGCGTTTTCTGCTGGTAGGCCGAATGCATCCCAACCGATTGGCTGCATTACGTTTTTGCCTTGTAGACGTTGGAAACGAGATACCACATCACCGATGGTGTAGTTACGCACGTGACCCATGTGCAGTCGGCCACTTGGGTACGGGAACATAGAAAGACAGTAGAATTTTTCTTTGTTTGGGTCTTCACTTACAACGAAAGTCTCGCTGTCATCCCAGTGTTGTTGAACCTTTTGTTCAATCTCTTGCGGGTTATATTGTTCTTGCATCGATGGTATCCGGTTATCTTGGAATTTGTGAGTTCGGTTAGAACAGAATCTTACAGATCGTCATAGAATACCTAAAGGAGCCTAGTACAACAATAGTTATACCCTTCATACTTGCAGTTGCTGCCTAGTAGATGGCGTAATTTTCACTGAATTTCGCAGGGCAACTATACTTAAGAGTATGAATTGCATTTGTTTGTGAGCGGGAGTGCATTGCGGCACATCCGTTTGCCCGCGTAAAAGTTGGTTATCTTAAGGAGGTCGTTATGCCGAAGAAAAAAGCACTCTATGAAGAAGTCGTCGAAGAGGTGATAGAAACGCTGAAGCATAGTCCTGAAGAGCTTAACAACAAAATCGAAACGTCAGGTAAGTATGCGAAAGCAGCCAATGACATGACCAAAGATGAGCTCTCATTAATCTCGGCCTATGTGAAGTCGGACTTAAAAGAGTTTTCCGAAAGTTATGAAGAGAGTAAAGGTGGTCCATTTTATTTGATGATCACAGACTCTATTTGGCAAGGGCTGTTGGACATCACTGATCGCACTAAGGTGGAATGGGTTGAATTGTTCCAAGACTTAGAACATCAAGGGTTGTATCAAGCAGATGAGGTTATCGGGCTCGGGACGCTTGTCTGTGATGAGTGTGGACATCAAACCGAATACAACCACCCGACCAATATCATTCCATGTATCAAATGTGGGGCGACAGGGTTTAGCCGTAAAGCACTTAAGCCGTAAACACTTAAGTCGTAAACACTATAGCTATAGCACCATCAACTTTACACCGCAGTAATAAAAAAGGGTTGACCCAATCAGCCAACCCTCAAATCACTTTCTTCGAATCTAGCTCTTTGGCTTTCTAATTACCCAGCCAATCACCAAGCTGAGCATCGCCCAGATATACAGTGGCCAAGTACCAACTGCGTGAAAAGGCGTTTGCCCATCAGTTGAAATGAGATCAGCTTTTAATACGGCCGTTTCAAACTGAGGTATTTGCTTGATGATGTTGCCTTTGTAATCGGTTACTGCCGTTACACCATTGTTGGTCGAGCGAATAACGGGCTTACCAAGCTCCAGAGCACGCATCTGTGCGATTTCCATATGTTGCAGAGGGCCAATTGAACGACCAAACCACGCATCGTTAGAGAGCGTTAAAATAAAGTCAGTCTCATCGGTTACGCTCTGTCTTACTTGATCATTAAAAATGATCTCGTAACACAACGCAGGCGCTAAGTGACGACCATTTGCCACGATGTTGGGTTGAACAAAGTCGCCACGGCTAAATGATGACATTGGCAAATTAAAGAAAGGTGCTAATGGGCGCAAGATATCTTCAAACGGCACAAACTCACCAAATGGTAACAGGTGGTGTTTATGGTAGCGTTCGTCTGGATCGTAGCTGTACTCACCATATGGATTCACACCGAGAGAAAGAACACTGTTGTAGTATTTCTTATCTTCAGACTGATTCAGCACACCGGTAATGATCGAACTGTTGTTCATCTTCGCTGCGCTATCCAAGTTACGTAGGAAAGATGGGATCTCAACTTCGAATGCTGGAATAGCCGCTTCAGGCCAGATGATGATATCCGCTCCCCAGTTTTCTCTGCTTAGGTCGGTGTACTTCATCATGGTTGGCCAGCGATGACTCGGTAGCCATTTACTGTCTTGATCGACGTTGCCTTGTATCAAGACGACTGACGTGGTTTTTTCAGGGTTCGGCGTGACCCAGTCGATGTTGCGAATACCAAAGCCTGCGCTAAATACGACAGCGGGAATGATAGCGATGCTCCAAGCCCGGTTAACAATCGCATAAGTGAATGCAGAGGCTGAAACAATGATCGCTAAAGTTACTAGCTCTACGCCGCCAATCGGTGCAAATGAACCCAATGGCGAATCGATTTGGCTGTAGCCTAACCAAAGCCAAGGGAAGCCCGTCATTACCCAGCCACGCAGCCAATCACAGACTAGCCAGAATGCAGGAGCTGCAAGGAAAAAGCGGCTTAGGTTATTGGCAGGGAAGAATTTATTCAAACCCCAGGTAAATAGCCCTGAATAAACGGCTAGGTAGCCAACAAGCAATGCCATCAAAAATAGGTTGGCTGCCAGTGGCATGCCGCCAAAACCATCAATGCTGACGTATACCCAGCTGATACCTGTGGTGAATTGACCTAAACCCCATGCGTAGCCAATCCAAAGCGCACTTTTAGGAGAGCGGTTGTGGATCAGTAACAGCAACAAAGCTGGGCTGAGAATAGCAAGAGGCCATATAGAGTATGGAGCGAATGAAAGGGTGGTTATTGCGCCAACAAAAACGGCCGCAAGCGGCCGTAATAGGCGATGAATAAATGTCTTAGTCATCTAATTTCTGTCATCTCTTTAGAGAGAAGTTGTTATTCTTCGATAGTCGGAAGAGGCTGTTCGTCAGGAATGGTTACCTGTAGCTGAATCACACGACGGTTATCTGCTGATGTTATTTTGAAATGGTAGTTTTCGATTTCTACAATTTCGCCACGAACCGGCAGGTGACCGAGTGCTGTCATAACCATGCCGCCTACCGTATCCACTTCATCGTCACTAAAGGCAGTGTTAAACGTATCGTTGAACTCTTCAATAGTGGTTAAAGCTTTTACAGAGAAGGTATGCTTACTCAGCTTACGAATATCTAGCTCTTCTTCATCGTCGAACTCGTCTTCAATTTCACCAACGATTTCTTCGAGGATATCTTCAATGGTTACCAGGCCAGAAACTCCGCCAAACTCATCGACAACGATAGACATGTGGTAACGCTCTTCTTGGAACTCCTTAAGCAGGCGATCAACTCGCTTACTTTCAGGAACAACCACGACAGGGCGAATCACTTGTTCGATATCAAATGGGGCACTTTCTGAACCCAAATACTTAAGTAGGTCCTTCGCTAATAGAATGCCTTCAACATGGTCTTTATCTTCACTGATCACTGGGTAGCGAGAGTGTTGAGCATCAGTAATGAGCGCAATCAATGTATCTAGATCATCGGTGCGTTCAACTGTAACCATTTGAGAGCGAGGCAGCATGATATCGCGTACTCGCATCTCTGAAATTTCCATAACACCCTCGAGCATGTCGCGTGTGTCGTGGTCAATTAGGTCATTAATTTCTGAGTCGCGGATTACATCTACGAGCTCTTGGCGATCTTTTACTTCACCTTGAAATAGTTGACCTAGGCGTTCAAAGAAGGACTTTCTACTCGGACCTTCAGATTTTTTACTTCCCTCAGAAGTGGGGGGGTTACCTTCGTTCATGATTTCTCAAAAAATAACGCTATCAGAAGTGTGATAGCACACGTTACAACTCAGATTCCTGCGAAAATCACAAGTTCGATGAGTTATTGTTTCTCTGCAACCTACTTTACTAGAATCAATTTACTTTTCTAGAATGTAAGGGTCTTCAAACCCCATAGATTGCATGATTTCTGTCTCGAGTGACTCCATCTCTTCAGCTTCATCATCTTCGATATGATCGTAACCTAGCAGATGCAGACTGCCATGTACAACCATATGAGCCCAGTGTGCTAGCAGAGGCTTACTTTGCTCTTCTGCTTCTTTTTCGACAACTTGGCGGCAGATAATGAGGTCGCCCAGTAGATCTAACTCGATCCCTGGAGGAGCCTCGAATGGAAAAGACAACACGTTAGTTGGCTTGTCTTTGCCACGATATTCATGATTGAGCTGGTGGCTTTCTTGTGTATCAACGATACGAACCGTCAACTCAGCGTTCTCTTGAAACTGAGGAATTGTCTTGTCCAACCAAAGCTGAATATCTTGCTCAGTTGGAAGACCTTGCTCATTTTCGACCGCTAATTGCAGGTCTAGTTCAATAGACATCTATTTATCACCTTGTTCTGCAATTACAGAGCTATTTTGTGTTGCTAATTGTGTCGTAACTGCCTGCTGAGCCTCAAGAAGTTTGGCTTCACGCTCTTCACGTTTACGCTTTTCAAACTCTTTGCGCTCTTTCTGGTCTTTTGCTTCCCACTTCTCGTATGCGTTGACGATACGAGCGACTACAGGGTGACGAACGACGTCTTCAGACATGAAGAAGTTAAAGCTAATGTCGTCGACTTCATTGAGCACTTCAGTCGCATGGCGTAAGCCTGATTTTGCACCACGAGGTAAATCGATTTGCGTAATATCACCAGTGATCACAGCGCGTGAGTTAAAACCGATACGGGTTAAGAACATCTTCATCTGTTCTACCGTGGTGTTTTGGCTCTCATCAAGAATGATAAACGCATCATTCAATGTACGACCACGCATGTAAGCCAGTGGCGCAACTTCAATTACGTTACGTTCAATCAGCTTCTCAACTCGCTCAAAGCCAAGCATCTCAAACAGCGCATCGTAAAGTGGACGTAAATATGGGTCTACTTTTTGGCTTAAATCACCCGGTAGGAAACCAAGCTTCTCACCGGCTTCAACAGCAGGGCGAGTCAGTAGGATTCGGCGAACCTCTTGGCGTTCAAGTGCATCAACTGCTGCAGCAACGGCTAAGTAGGTTTTACCTGTACCTGCTGGCCCAATACCAAAGGTGATGTCATGAGTGACCATGTTCATTAGGTATTGTGCTTGGTTTGGCGTTCGAGGTTTGATAACGCCTTTTTTAGTCTTAATAGTCACTTCTTTGCCGTAGTCAATTTCAGACTCGACGTGTTGCTCCAAAATGCCAGACTCGGTGATCGCCAGATGTATTTGCTCTGGTTCGATATCGATTATGTTGCCTTTAACTGGAGCCGTTTCAACATAGAGGTGTTTGATGATGTCTAAAGCTGCGGCTGTAGTGTGAGGCTTACCGACAATCGTGAAAAAGTTGCTACGGTAATTAATCTCAACGCCCAGACGACGCTCAAGATGCTTGATGTTGTCGTCAAATGGTCCGCATAAACTTGCCAAGCGCTTGTTATCTGCTGGCTCTAGATTTATCTCTAAGGTAACGATTTTATTGCTCAAATTAGCCTCTCATTTTGTGCCACTCACTCTTAAATATAAAAAAGAGCAAAAAGCCCGATTTAGACCGGGCTTTTGATGGTGATATCCCTATTTCTAAGATGGTCACTTAGTTAGGTAATTTCAAGCTTTGTGTTTGCGCTTTGTGCTCAAACAGTTGTATTGCCTATGGCGTAAATGTCGCTACACCTAGCTCGTCTTCACGTTTTGTTTTTTCCATCATTTCTGCTGGAGTCATTACAACGCGTAGACCCATGTCTTTTTCTGTGCGAACTAGCTCACCACGTAGTGAGTTAGTGTAAACCTCAGTGATCTTCACATCTACAAACTGACCGATTAGGTCTGCAGAACCTTCGAAGTTCACAACACGGCTGTTTTCAGTACGGCCACGCAGTTCCATGAGATTCTTTCTTGATGGACCTTCAACAAGAATACGCTGCTCTGTGCCTAGCATTAGACGAGAGAAGCGCATAGCTTGTGTATTTACCGTTTGTTGCAGTTCGTATAGACGATCTTTCTTCTCTTGTGCTGGTACATCACATGGGTAATCTGCCGCTGGCGTACCTGGACGTGGAGAGAAAACAAAGCTGAAGCTCATATCGAAATCAACTTCTTTAATTAGCTTCATTGTATCTTGGAAGTCTTGCTTAGATTCACCAGGGAAACCAACAATAAAGTCTGAGCTGATTTGAATATCAGGACGAGCTTTACGCAGTTTGCGGATAATAGACTTGTACTCGATTGCCGTATGCGGGCGTTTCATCATCGTAAGAATACGGTCACTACCACTTTGTACAGGCAAGTGTAAGAAGCTCACTAGCTCTGGCGTATCTTTGTAAACTTCAATGATGTCGTCACCAAACTCAAGCGGGTGGCTTGTTGTGAAACGAATACGGTCGATACCGTCGATAGACGCAACTAGGCGAAGGAGCTCTGCAAATGTGCAGATGTCACCTTCGTGAGTAGGGCCTCGGAATGCGTTTACGTTTTGGCCTAGCAGGTTTACTTCACGTACGCCTTGCTCGGCAAGTTGTGCAACTTCGAACAGCACATCATCCATTGGACGACTAACTTCTTCACCACGAGTATATGGAACAACGCAGTAAGTACAGTACTTAGAACAACCTTCCATGATAGAAACGTAGGCTGTTGCGCCGTCTGCTTTTGGCTCTGGCAGGTTATCGAACTTTTCGATCTCTGGGAAAGAGATGTCCATTACTGGCTTTTCGTTAGACAGTGATGACTTAATCATCTCTGGCAAACGGTGTAATGTTTGTGGGCCAAAGATTACGTCTACGTAAGGTGCACGTTGACGAATGTGATCACCTTCTTGAGTCGCTACACAGCCACCCACACCGATCACCACACCTTCTTTTTTATCTTTAAGCGTTTTCCAACGACCAAGCTGGTGGAATACTTTTTCTTGCGCTTTTTCGCGGATAGAACAAGTATTCAATAGTAGTACGTCTGCTTCCTCAGGTACTTCAGTTAGCTCATAGCCATTTGCAGCGTTAAGCAGGTCGGCCATTTTTGATGAATCATATTCATTCATCTGACAGCCCCAAGTTTTAATTAGCAGTTTCTTACTCATTATATGTTCGCTCGATCGTTAGTTTAATTTAAGGGAGCAAATCGCCCATTATTCATCCGCTAGCTCCGTTCGTCATAATTCGGTATTCAATTTTATGACAGGCTCTAGCGGCAAGCGGCGTATTGTACTGGTTTCAAAACCGACTGACTAGTAGTCTGAACAAATCTCTTATGTAGTAGTTTTTATTATCGTCAACGCCATATGCCATAAGGGGTAACCCTTCTTTCGAATAAGGTTTTTGGTTACAAGTTCGTTATGAAAAAGTACAATCAAAAACAGTCAAAGAATCAAACTGATAAGTACAAAATATGAACAGTTACGATATTGTAGTCGTCGGTGGCGGCATGGTTGGTGCAGCAACAGCAATCGGTTTTGCAAAGCAAGGTCTGAGTGTTGCGGTGATCGAAGGTTTTGCCCCACAAGCTTTTGATGAGTCGCAAGCGATGGACATTCGTGTGTCAGCGATTTCTCAAGCATCGGTCGATTTGCTTGAAGATCTTGGTGCATGGCAAAGTATTGCAGCGATGCGCGTCTGTTCTTACAAGCGATTGGAAACTTGGGAACACCCAGAGTGTCGTACTCGGTTTGATGCTGCATCTCTTGATTTACCTCGTTTAGGTTACATCGTTGAGAATCGATTAATCCAATTGGGTTTATGGGCTCAGTTTGATGCCTACAACAATCTCGAACTGTTATGTCCAGAAAAGCTCGATGAGATTGAGTTTGGTGAGACCAATATAGTCAAGCTTCAGTCGGGTACTCAGTTGTCCGCGAAGTGGGTGGTTGGCGCTGATGGCGCAAATTCAGCCGTCCGTCAGCAAGCAGGGATTGGTATTACGGCTTGGGATTACCGACAGCACTGCATGCTTATCAACGTAGAAACAGAACAGCCTCAGCAAGATATTACTTGGCAGCAATTTTTACCAAGTGGTCCTCGTTCATTTTTGCCTTTGTGTTCTCTAGTCTCTGACGATCAAGAAGTCGGGCAGGGCTCGTTAGTTTGGTATGATTCTCCACTGCGTATTAAGCAATTGTCAGCAATGCCCCCTGAAAAACTACGTAATGAAGTACTTACTCACTTTCCTAAAGAGTTAGGTGATATCAAAGTTTTGAACTCGGGTTCTTTTCCTCTGACACGACGTCATGCTCAATCATACTCAAAGAATAACTGTATTTTAGTCGGGGACTCTGCACATACGATTAACCCTCTAGCAGGGCAGGGTGTTAACTTGGGTTTTAAAGATGTGGCAGCACTATTGGATATCACCCAAGAGAAAGGTGAATTGAATCAATCTGTGGCGAGACGTTATGAAGTGATCAGAAGAGGTGACAATCTAATGATGCAAAGTGGCATGGACTTTTTCTACAAAACGTTTAGCAATGACATTGGCCCACTTAAGTTTGTGCGAAATGCAGCACTAAAGCTAGCAGAAAACTCAGGGCCGATTAAATCACAGGTGCTTAAGTACGCTTTAGGGTTGTGATTGGTTACTCCAAGTTATCTAGTTATAAAAGAAGGAGAGCTGAGGCTCTCCTTTTTTGATTTCATGATAGTGCTTAGTGCTTAGTGCTTAGTGCTTAGTGCTTAGTGCTTAGTGCTTAGTGCTATTGCGTCACACAAACAGGCGCATCAATGGTTAAAGAGCATCCAGTATAAATGAGAGATCCATCCTCAATATTTCGTTTGAATGACGTGAGGTTGTTGGAGTGCTGGTTTGCGGCGATAAGCCATTGCCCGTCTTTAGTGATATGAAAGTCGCGAGGGAACTTACCTTCAACATCGTAACTATCCATAAAAATGAGCTTTTGAGTGACGGAGTCTATTCTAAAACAACTGATTCTGGATTGATGTCGGCAAGACACATAAAGGAATTGCTCATCTGGCGATAGCTTAATCGCAGCTGCGGCTTCTCCCTTCTCCATATTAGGCAATGCATCAATCTCTTCCACTACATTCCAAATGCCTAAAGACTTTTCTAAAATCAATATTGTTTCAGAGAGCTCACACACCACATAGGCTCTATCTTCAGCTTGGTTAAAGGTTAGATGACGAGGTCCATTCCCTGCACGCACTTTGATAGATTGCATTGGTTCATCAAGGAACTCTTCTTGCTCTTCGTCAAAGCAATAGAAGTTGATTCGATCGGTTCCGAGATCGACGGTCACAAACTGCGGAGAGTTCTTTAGGAAAAGGCTTTGATGTGCATGTGGGCCTGTTTGTCTTTCTGCATTAGGTCCAGAACCAACCATTTTGAGTGTTTTGAGCCGTTCATCGATATTGCCATTGATACTTAAACTAAAGATATCGAATGTCCCTGATGAATATTGCGATGTAATAGCAAACTTATTGTGGGGATCTATCGTGATATGACAAGGGTGATCTCCTGAGATTGGCCCAGTATTTGACGCTATTGTTGAATCAGAATTCGGTATATGAATCAGTTGTGGTTGCATCTTTTGGTCAACTTCAGAAGCTGTGTAGACCCCCAGCTTTGTCGTGGTAATAAACGAGGGGTTAGTGCAGGCCGCTATAAGCTTTAAAGGCAACAGCGTTCCCGTTTCTAGATCTAACTGAGTTTGATATACACCTTGGCTATTACTTGGAGAATCTGTGTAGCAACCGATCGTTAAAGGGAGGGTTTTCATGGGCAGTCATACTCAGTTAGGAAATGGAGCAGACATTGTCTAATAAAATTGTAGTAAAAGTGAGGTTATAGGAGAGAATACTTGGTGACTTGGCTTGCAGATTTACATATTCCAGATAAAACAAAACCCAGCTAAAAAGCTGGGTTCTATTCAATGATGGTGCGGTCGGAGAGACTTGAACTCTCACACCTCTCGGCGCCAGAACCTAAAT
>NZ_JBFSTC010000038.1:0-12487 GCF_041466605.1 Vibrio sp. 10N.247.310.17
ATCGCCCAAACTGGTTAAATTTTAACAGTGACAACTATCCTGCCAGAGGGGGGTAGTGAGCGCATGGGCGCTTATGTAAATTACAGGAGTATTTAACATGATCATATACATACCATTGAACGCAAGTGAGGCCCCACGGAGCACAAAGGATGCTCGGTTGGTATTTTATACCCAGCGTATCGCAGTGTTTATTTTGCAATAACTCAGAGCGCACATTAGTGCGCTCCTATCCGAAGACGACGTTAAGTACCGTTTCCTCTTGTTTAACGCCGTCATTGCTGGTTACTTTTAGAACGATTGATTAAAGGGTTAACACCCAAGCGAAAGCGGCTAGGGGTTTTAATTCTGCACTGAAGTAACCGACACCGTTTTCCACATACAGCGTCTGTTGTTGGGCGCCTTCAATATGTTCTTTGAGCGTATAGCTTCCGTCAGCAATGCCTAGTTTTTGAATAACCTCTGCCGTCACCTTCAGCTGGATGTGATCCGTTTTGCTTTGGCTGAAGTTAGCCGCGGCGATAACCAGTTCTTGATTATCAAAACGCAAGAAAGCATAAACAGAATCACTTAGCTGATTGGATTGGTGTAAGTCTTGGTACGCTCCGGTCATCGATGAATGGTTCAATGAAAACGTCATCACTTGTTGATAGAAGAGTCTGAGCTGCTTTTCATCATCGTTGAGCTGCCCACCATCGAACTTTCCTCCGTTCATCCATTTTTGATGTTGAGGAACACCGATGTAGTCAAATATAGACGTGCGAGAAGGTTGCCCAAAGCCTGCGTTCTCCGCGCCCGATTCGCCGACTTCTTGCCCGAAGTAAATCATGGTGGGAGAGCTACTTAATAGCGCACTGACTAACATGGCTGGTTTGGCAATGTGTGGGTTACCAACAAACTCAGGAGACGCGACACGCTGCTCATCGTGGTTGTCCAAGAAGTGCATCATGTGGTGTTCGATGTCCATCATTTGATGCTGGATCTCAGGGATGATTGCCGTTGAAGCCTTACCTTGCATAATTGCTTTTAGGCCGTCGTAAAGATCGACTTTGTCATACAGGTAGTCCATTTTACCCAAGCGAATGTAATCACGATAAAGGTCCGGTTGGTACACTTCCGCCATCAAAAAGGCGTCTTGATTCTTTACTTTGATTGATGAATTGAGATAGCTCCAGAATTCGACCGGTACCATTTCTGCCATATCGTAGCGAAATCCATCGACGCCTTTTTCTAACCAATATAATGCGATGTCTCGAAACTTAACCCATGAATCCGGCACATCAACTTGCTGCCAGAAATGGTAGTGGGCGAGGTGATCACGCATCGCGTAATCGTCCGGTAGTTCAGGGAAGTCTTTTGAACCGTCTGGTCGCACGCCATAGTTAATTTTTACGGTTTCATACCAATCGTCGAAGTTGGGTTTGCTCAAGCGCGATCCGTTTCCTGTCCATTTGGCTGGGGATTCAAGAAACGGTGAGGCTAAATTCGGGTGTTGTTCGCCACCAAGAGGAATGAACGCAGGTTCGATCTCGGGCAGTTCAAATGTGCTGTCAGGAATGTAATAGAAGTTATTGTTGCGATGATACTCAACAGTCGTGTCATCTTGATCGGCAAAGTCACGTACGCCTTCTGGGTTATTCAAGCCTTGGTAATTACGGGCAATGTGGTTAGGGACGATATCAATGATGACTTTCAAACCATTGTCATGGCTTCTTTTGATCAAGGCTTCGAATTCCTGTAAACGCTGCGCTGGGTTGTCAGCAAGATCTGGGTTTACGGAGTAGTAATCTTTGACGGCATAAGGTGAGCCAGCCCGTCCTTTTACAACGCTTGGATGATCGTCTGAGATGCCGATGTGCTTGTAGTCGTTGATCACAGCATGATGTGGTACTCCGGTGTACCAAATATGAGTGATGCCGAGTTCTCTAATTTCTGTCAGCGCTTTATTGGTGAAGTCACTAAACTTGCCCACGCCATTTTGTTCAATGGTTCCCCAAGGTGTGTTCTGTGTATTCTGATTGCCGAACAAACGGGTAAAAACTTGATAGATTGAATGTTTCTTGTTGTACATACTTATATTCCATCTCGAGAAGTGGAGCTGTAGGGCTTTGTCGTTGAAGCTGTGTTAGACGTTATATTTGATATAGACGTTATCGTTAGGAGGCTAGCTTAATCAGAATGTGGCTTTATCCTCCTTGGGTAAGAAAATCGGGGCGTAGTTGATGTGGTATGTGAGCGGCTGCTCAAAAAAGGGGAGGTTAATACCTCCCCTCGCTCTTCCCCAAAAAAACAGGCTCGTCTGTGATGATTATGTGAATGTGAATGTGAATGTGAAGCTTATTGTTTCGTCACAGATACCACGGCTTTTTCTGCGCTGTCATTGAGTTGATGAATCGCATTCAGTGTGAATGTGTAGTTGCCCGCTTCGGTTACATTCAACTTACAGTCGCCTTCGCTACCAATGTTGATCGAGCCCTGAGCTAAGTCGACGGAGTGACAGCCAATATCCAAGATACCCCAAGTAGAACCGCCAAACTTGAAGCCATATTCACCCACAGCCAGAGCGCCACTGACAGAGTAAACGCCGTTACCAACGAAGTTCATCGCCCATGCGTCCGTCGGGTTCCATCCGTTCATTGCACCACGTACATAGACGGTCGTTTTGCCATATGGCGGAATCTTAGATACGTCCTTTTGTGAGTTATCAACCGATAACCCAGCACCTTGTGATGCGCCTTGAGTTTGCACAAACACAGCGGTGGTTAATGGCGGTACGGTGAAAGTCTCAGCGGAAAAGGTGGCGCCTTTCACGATGTCATCGGCAGAGTTCTGCTGAATGGTATGGAGTGTAAAGCCCGTTGCTCCCGTGATCTTGAACGATTGAGATTTACTCGTTGAGTTTATCACAACCACAATCGCATCAGCGGTAGTATCTAGGTCTTTGCCCGTGGAGATTCCGTCATCAATTGACATCACGATCAGGCCTTCGATTTGATCTTTGCCCACATTGCGGAAGTCGACACGCTTCATGACTTCTTCTGCTGTGTCTAAGCGGAACAGTTCACTTGAGCTGCGGATTTTTAACAGCTCTAGGAATTGCTGCTTGGTTAGGTCAATGTCCTCTTTTGCAGGCTTGGCTGTGCTGTCGGCAATGATGGTTTTGATGAGTTCCCAGTTGGCACCATCTTTGTCTTCACGAGGTAAGCCAACATTCCAGTTATTGCCAGTACCATCAAACATCACACGGTTGTACCAATCGCCAGAGTCGTAAGAATCACGCTGCATCGATTTAGAACGTAACAGTTCAGACCCCATGTGGATGAACGGGATGCCTTGGCCCAACATGACGGTCGAGAGCGATACAGACTGCATACGAGCACGTTCTGCAGAGCTTGTGCCTTCGGCGATTTTGTAAGCGTTGTTATCCCAAAGAGTTTGGTTATCGTGCTTGGAAACGTAAGAGATGTTCTCTGACGGCATTTTGGTGTAGCCGGCAGGTGCGCCATTGTAGTCGACGTTTTTGCCCAGTTTGGTATCACCTTTGTAATCCAGTAATACGTATTCGGCTAAGTTCCCCGCCATGCCTAATCGCACAAGATCTTGGTTGTGTAAACGGCCGTTGACTGAGTCTTGATCAACCTTGGTTTCTTCGTTGGCAAACGCGGCGTTACCGAAGCCTTGGTTAAAACGAAGTGGGTGCTTACCTTCAGAATCGACACCGCCATCAAATGGGCTACCGCCTCGTACTGCATCACGCAAACGGTCAGAGAAGGTGCCAATTTCGGTGCCTGCCATATTGATCTGGTTGGCTTGTTCGAAGCGAGCGTTGTTTGCTACTTCGCCAAAGTCCCAACCTTCGCCATAGAACAGGGTATTTGGGTCGATCTTGCGCACTTCTTTCAATGCTTCAACCATCACGCTTTTTGGCTGGTGGCCCATTAAATCAAAACGAAAACCATCAACCTTATAGTCGTCAGCCCATACCTTGAGTGAGTCGACCATCAACTTACCCATCATTAGGTTTTCAGTTGCGGTGTTATCACAACACGTTGAGGTTTCTACGCCACCTGTGTTCACATTCAGGCGGTGATAATACCCAGGGACGATCTTATCCAATACGGACTTATCGTTCACGCCAGACGCATTGGTATGGTTATAAACCACGTCCATGATCAGTTTCAGATCCATGTCGTGCGCAGCTTTAACCATTTGACGGAATTCTAGAATACGTTTTGAACCGTTAGGATCTGTCGCGTAACTTCCCTCTGGAACGGTGTAATGAAATGGGTCGTAGCCCCAGTTGAAACTATCTAGCATACGCAGATCGTTCATTAGAGCTTGGGCATCGCCTGTTGAAGAGTTATAGCTGTTGAGTACGGTTTCGATGGTTTTGTTTTCATCTTCGGTGCCGCATAAAGTCGCCGTTGGTTTTACGTTACAGAGTTTGCCAACGGTGTCGGTGATATCCACGCGGCTCGCGTCATCTTCATTGATGGTAGCGATATCGAATGCAGGTAAGATATGAAGCGTAGTTAAACCGGCATCTTTCAGAGCTTTCAAGTGTTTTACTGACTCACGATCGGCTTCTGTTAGCGCTAGGTACTTGCCGTTTAAGCTTGCTGTACCTAACTTATCACTGAAGCTAAAGTCACGAAGGTGTGATTCGTACAGTACGTGGTCTTCGTCTTTCTTCACCGTTGGGCGCTTATATCCAGCCCAACCTTGTGGCATCAGTGCTGCTTCATCAAGGTCAATCACTTGTGAGTATGCTGAATTCTTCGACAAGCCGAGTGAGTATGGGTCGGTCACAAGGCGAGTTTCGATATTACCAGTGGTTGGGTGGTAGACCTTCACTTGGTAACGGTAATAACTATTCACGGCGTTAGAAATTGAATCCGTTGCCCAAATGCCTGTTTCCAAGCTTTCCGTCATTGGGATCACTTTTGAACTTTGTCGGTCTTCGCTGTAGAGGACGAGCCCAACATCTTGCGCAGTAGGAGCCCAAAGTTTGAAGGTCGTCGTGCTGCCTTCCACAATCGCCCCCAGTGTTTCTCCGATTGCGTTACCGGCCTCTTCGTTGGCAAATACAGCATCAAGTACGCCGGGCTTTTGAACTTCAGTTGAAGAGATAACGTCGCCATTCGCATTATACGCAACAACAATGATCTGAGATTTCAAGATGGTGCGCAGCGTGCTGGCGTCAACATCAATTGATAAAGCGGGTAGGCTTGCTAGATGACGGAAGCGTTCTTTTAATGCAGAGGATAGCTTGCCATCTTTTTTGAGTTCAACGGCCTGCCCACCGACGATCGCCTTATCATCGTTTATCGTGATGCTGTTATCGAGTGCGTAGAACAACTTGAGAGAATCGGCACCGTCTGCTGCTTCCCAAGCGATTGTGTTTGAGTCCAACCAATGTGCCTTCTGGCCATCAATCTTAACTGGGCGTTCTGAAATCGGTTCGTAGTACAGCGCGCTGCTGCCATGGAAACCGAATACAGATTGAGATTGACTCAGTTTGGTGAGATCAATTTTCGAGTTGGCGCTGCCAAACGCCTTATCGCCGCCATTATGCAAGATGAAGTTGATGCACTTATGAGGATCGGATGCATCTGGATCGACTTTCAACACGTAGTAGGCGCCATAGGTATCATTGATGCCCTTGAATTCATAAGGTACGTCCCAGTCAGTCCCATTGTTACCTAATCCCATGCCGACTAAGTCAGTGCTCGTACAACCTTCACCATTCCAAAGGTGAAGCCCCCAGCCGTCGTAGGTCGAGCCAGAAGCGCGAGCCGCTGCAACATCTCGTTTGTAATAAATAACAACTTCGTTTTCAGCGGCTTTATATAGACTATTGCTGTCAGAGTTTGTTTTGCTAGTGTCGCTTCCACAGCCTGCTACCAAGGTCGCGGTGACGAGAGGCAATATCGCCTTGGCTAAAGCTGAACGTTTGAAGCTGTTTGTTTGCGCAATATTGAATCTCTTTGTTTTTGCAATCTTCAAGGTACTTTGTAGAATCTCGTGTTTATTGGTATTTATTTCGTTCACGTTTTGATATCCATATTTTTTACGAAGATGAATATCCTAGGCTTAACGATGCTCCACTATTTGTGACGCTTATGTATTAAGTTATTTTTAATCCGTAAAAATAGGAAACCTAGTGTCGATATCACGGATTGTGGTGGTTAACGCGCTTTTTTATTGGTTCAATAGCTCATAAAATACAGTTGGTTAGCCATAGGCGTAGAAGATAGGAGTAGTAGCTAGGGGTGATAACTACGCCTTATTTATGTGAGCTTAGTGGCACTTCACTCGCTGGTTGTTTTTTCTATCAAAAAAAGTTTGTACTCATTCGTCTCAAATAGCCTTAGTGAGTCTTTAATGTGGAATGGTGACGCTATGTTGTTCATTATCCAAAGGAGTTGATGTTGTCTTCATCTATTCAAATCGCTATTACTTATCTGGTATTGGTAGCGGTATCTGCGTTGTTTTCAGAAAGTTCAAAAGCGCTCTTGGTGTGGTATTTAGTTATCGGAATAGTGACGTTTTTTGTGTACGCGAAGGACAAGAGAGCGGCAATCAATGGTAATTGGCGTGTACCAGAGAAAACTCTGCATATTTTTTCTGTTGCTGGTGGTTGGTTAGGGGCGTTAATTGCTCAAGATAAACTGCGTCATAAAACGCAGAAGCAACCATTTAGATTTGTATTTTTCGTGACAGTGTCACTTAATGTTGTGGCTTTTGTCTGGACGTTAACGCCGAGTGGGCAGGCGACATTTGGTCAATGGCTAAGCGAGATTATTAAGCTCTTTTAAAGAAACGGATGGTTAGCACCGGTGTACTAACCATCAATAGATAAAGTAAGTCGATTAGATCATCGGAATCGTCGATGCTAAAAGTAACCCTGCCATACCATAGTTGAAGCTTTTGATTCGAACGGGTGTTGTTAGCCAATGCTGGAGCTGTTTACCTGCCGCTGTCCAGAATGTCACAGAAGGCAAATTGGCTAATGTGAATATACTGGCGATGATCGCGAGCTCCCACCATGAACTACCACTGCTGTACACTGAAATTGCCGTCAGCGCCATTGACCAGCCTTTAGGGTTCACCCACTGAAAACTCGCTGCGCCAATGAAAGTCATGGGTTTGTAAGCCTCGGTGCTTTTGGCTTTGCCGCTCAATGCTATCTTAATCGCAAGGTACACGAGGTAAGCAAGACTCAGGTATTTCAAGATTTGGTGAGAGACCGGATAGGCGTTAAAAATCCCCATTAAGCCGAAGCCAACCAATAGCAACATGGCTGCAAAACCCAGAGCAATGCCCAGCATGTGCGGAATAGTACGGGCGAAGCCAACATTGGCTCCTGATGTCATGAGCATGATGTTATTTGGACCTGGTGTGAAGGTCGAGACAAACGCAAACAAGGCAAGTGCGCTAAGTTGTTCTAAAGGCATTGTGATTCTCCAGCAGTAAAATGAACGAAGTGACTGACCGGTCATGACTTTCACGTGTTGAGAAACATAGTAGGTGGAAAGTGAGGCAATTATGTGCTTTTATTTCCTCTATTATCACTAAATGCACAATAATAAGTACTTATGGATAGATTTGACGAAAGGATATTGCAAGAGCTTAAATTGGACGGCAGAATCTCCAACATTGAGCTTTCAGAACGTATAGGATTGTCGGCTTCAGCGACCTTAAGGCGAGTACAGGATCTCGAGCGTAAAGGGATCATTCAAGGTTACCGTGCAGTTCTGGATAATGGCCTGATGGGCGTTGGCTTTATTGCTTACGTTTCGATTGGTTTATCGAGCCACAGCAAAGCGGCTCAGCTAGAGTTTGAACAGCACGTCAGTATGGAAAAAGAGGTGGTGGAGTGCCACAACATTACTGGTGCCAACGAGTACTTGCTAAGGGTAGAAACCAAAGATCTACCGGGCTATAAGAAGTTTCATGCCGATGTGCTTGGGGAATGTGCTCAGGTGCAATCGATTACGACTATGGTTGTGATGGACACCCCCAAAGATGAACGTTAGTCGAGTTTTATTTCAGGAGAGGCGCAGTGCCAAATACTAACCAGTTGTTGTTGTTCTTAGATGTGGTTCAACAAGGGTCGTTTACCAAAGCGGCAACTTTACACGATATGGACAACTCATCACTCTCTAAACAGATAAAAAAGCTTGAACAAGATTTAGGTGTTCAGTTGCTCAACCGTTCTACGCGTTCGTTCTCGTTGACGTCGGCAGGGGAAGATATTCTCGCGCAAACCTATGTACTGAAAGATACTATTAATCAGATCCAAGGCATTGCCGACTCGTACCAATCTGAGCCCAAAGGTGTGTTACGAATTACGTCGCCGATCTATTTTGGTCAGCAATACTTGCAACCTATTATTACTCAGTTCATGAGAAAGTATCCGGATGTTCAGATTGTGCTGTCACTAGACGACAAGATCGCCAACATCATTGCCGGGCAGTTTGATATTGCATTTCGCTTCAGTAAGCTTGTTGAATCCAACTTGATTGCTAAAAAAATTGCCGACAGTAACTTCATGCTCGTTGCATCGAACGACTTTGTGAAAGAGCACGGTGAGCCAAAGACGCCACAAGATTTGCTCTCCTTACCTGCGGTTATCTATACCAATGGTGATATGACAGTCGATCACCTGCGGATCAGTGAAGAGCCACATGGCAACATTTTCCAAAGCCTGACGATTCGTGGCAACTATAAGGTCAGTGATGTTCGCACCATGGTGTCTTGCGTAAAAGATGGCTTAGGTTATGGCTTCCTTGACCAATCAAACTTGTATGCCTCAATGAAAGAGTTGGGCTTGGTTACGTTACTTCCTGATTATGCAATATCGACGGTTGATACGGCTATTTATGCTGTGTATCCGCATCGTAAGCAGACCAAATTGGTGAAAGAGTTCATTACTACGGTTCAAGACTATATTGGCTCTCCGACCATTTGGGAGAAGATGCAGCAAGGTTAGTTGGAAAGTCTAGGCCATAAGCTGCTAGATAAGATAGATAAGATAGAATAAGTAACGCCCCAAGACTTATAGATAAAAAGCGAGCGGGATCACAGCATTAATGGAGTGCTGACGGATAGATACTCGTAGGCTTTTTATCATTATGTATTCCTGAGATACTGAACAAAATTCATTTTAGGGCGGATCGTTTTAATAACTGCGCTTTTCCCTGTCATTCAAACATACTGCTCGCTATAGGTTGATTGCTTTCCTGTGTAGGGTGCTATTAGCCGAGTTAGGATAAAATATTTTATGAGTACAATGGGAATCGCAATTGGTGCGACCGCTCTTTCGTTAATACTGATTGCTGTTTGGTTGGTCTCTTTGTCGCTAAGAAAAAAGCGCTTGGAACAAGAACGTAAAGCTCGCGCTGTCGCTTACCGAAAAGCGATTGAAAAAGCACGTATCCAAGAGCAAAAAGATCGTCAATTTAAGGCTGAAACAGGGCATGTGCCGTCGATTTTGTATTTGGCGAAAGAGGCCGAACGAGTCAATCTTAAGGAAGCTCTGTATTGGTACGATAAAGCTGCCCATTTAGACAATGTCAACGGCATGTACGGCATTGTGCGTCTGAGTATGAAGTGCAAAGAAGACCTAATTTTAAGAGAAAAGGCCAATTTTTGGCAGTTAGCGATATCAGCACTGGATAACGATCCGCTTGCAAAATTCGAGGTGGGTAAAGCACTCGTGTTTGGTCGCGGAGTTGAGAAAAACCTTCCGAAAGGCAGCGCCTATATTGAAGAGTCTGCGGTTAGTGGTAACACCGAAGCGATGCTTTTCATGGGGGATTGGTGCTTAGATAGAGAGAACCCGGATTATTCTCCAGAAAGCTCTTTCATGTGGTACAGAAAAGCGGCTGAAAAGAATAGCCTAGACGGAAAAATCAAATTGGGTATGAGCTATTTGAACGGTGTTGGTGTTGTCGCTAATCATCGTGAAGCGGTTTACTGGTTTGAAACGGCAGCTGAAAAAAACTGTGCAGAAGCGATGTTTAAAGCCGGTGAGGCGTGGATTGACCATGGTGAGCACGGCAATGCTATCGCGTATATCTGGTTATTCTTATCGGCTCATTTTGGCTATGCGGATGCTAGGTATTTGAGAGATAAAGTTGGTGGGGATCTTGGTGTTGATGCCGTTGTGGGGTTACAGGCTCTGACTAAGCCAATAATGACCAAGTTGACGCAAGAAGCAATCACCAAGCACTCTATCGTTAAAGCGCTCAACAAGCTCTACAAACGCGATATCCCAGTACATAAGAAAGTGAAAGAAGCCTCTGACGAAGAGGGTGATGAGTTAGGTGTCGATAAGGCGGATTTGGATACCGAAGCTTCAAGTGCTCAAGGTTTAAATGGCAACAATCACCAACAGGCGGCTGAAAACCATGATGGTGCCAAGGCAAGCGCGAATCGAGCATCACAAGATAAGCAAGCTAACTCTAATAGCGGTTCTTTGGACTTTAGCCAACCGGTAGTCGAGTCTAACTGGAAGAGCAATTAATAAACCGTGTTTATGAGTTATTACCTGTATTCTGAACATGACTGAAACGAGTAGTTCTACAATTAAAAGAATCCAACGATGTTCTATGAGTGTAGATGTTATAACTGACTGCATTAAGCCGCTAAGTCATACGGTAGGTATTATTGACTGCGGCGGGTAAAGCACTCAAACAAAAAAAGGGAAGCATCTGCTTCCCTTTTTGTTTATGTACGATTTGCTTTTTAGAGCTTAGAGCTTAGAACTGTTTAGGTTCAGAGCAGCTAAAGGCTTATTGCTCTTTGTTTTGCTCGGCTTTACATACAGCCGCAGTGAACACTACGTCTGTTGAGCTGTTAAGCGCCGTTTCAGCTGAATCTTGAATCACACCGATAATGAAACCAACCGCTACAACCTGCATCGCTACATCGTTTGAAATACCGAATAGGCCACACGCTAGCGGGATAAGCAGTAGTGAACCGCCAGCAACACCCGATGCGCCACATGCTGAAACTGCAGCAACAAGGCTTAGTAGAATCGCAGTGAAGATATCAATCTCAATACCCATAGTGTGTACAGCAGCAAGCGTTAACACAGTGATGGTGATTGCAGCGCCTGCCATGTTGATCGTTGCGCCCAGAGGAATCGATACAGAGTAAGTATCTTCGTCTAGCTTTAACTTCTTACAAAGGTTCATGTTCACTGGGATGTTTGCAGCGCTTGAACGAGTGAAGAATGCCGTTACACCAGATTCACGAATACATTGCAGTACAAGTGGGTATGGGTTTTGTTTTGTTTTAATAAATACAAGCAGTGGGTTAACCACAAGTGCGATGATCAGCATTGAGCTTAGTAGTACTGCTAGTAGTTGACCGTAGCTTGCCAGTGCATCGAAGCCTGTTGTTGCGAATGTAGCAGAAACAAGACCGAAGATACCGAATGGCGCAAGACGAATAATGAAGCGAACAATGTGTGAAACACTGTGGCTTAGGTCTTCGAAAACCGCTTTGGTTGTTGCAGATGCGTGGTGCAGTGCAAGACCAAGACCGATGGCCCAAGCTAGAATACCGATGTAGTTCGCGTTCATTAGTGCGCTAACTGGGTTGTCTACAAGCTTGAATAGAAGCGTATGAAGAACTTCTGCAATACCTTGAGGAGGGTTAGCACCTTCAGCGCCAGCAACCAGTGTCAAAGTGGTTGGGAACATGAAGCTCAGTACTACAGCAGTCAGTGCAGCAGAGAACGTACCAATCAGGTAAAGCACAATGATTGGACGCATATGGGTATGCTGACCTTTCTTTTGGTTTGCGATAGAAGCTGCAACAAGAATGAATACTAAAATTGGGGCAACAGCTTTCAGAGCACCAACAAACAGACTACCTAATAGGCCTGCATCTTGAGCTGCTGAAGGAGAAACCATGGCGAGAACGACACCGAAAACAATACCAGCAAGGATCTGTAGAACGAGATTTCCACGAGCGATGCGGGCGAGCATGTTGTGATTTTGCATAAAATACCTGCAATTGTTAATTTATTATAGTGATGTATCTTTTTATGAAGTTGTACCAAATCCAACTATACACTAGCGGAATTGGCGGTCATATTAGCGGGATCTTAGAGGGTGTCTAGGGATAGTTTACTTTTAGGGTTATTGTTTGCGCCATGTGGTGTTTTTAGAGCTAAATGTTAAATAAATGTATTTTGATTGAGCTATAAATCTGCTGATTCTCATTTGATAGATTCAAAACACTGCAAATGTAGAAATGTAAACGGTTATATAAAAGAACATTGTGTGCATAAATAACCACACCATTATCAAATTGAAACAAAAAGCCCCACGTGATTAACACGATGGGGCTCATTGTCTTAAATTAAAGTTATCTTAAGTTAGGTTATCTTCAATACAGCTTATAGCTGTTAACCTTAAACCTTAAACCTTAAACCTTAAACCTTAAACCTTAAACCTTAAACCTTAAACCTTAA
>NZ_JBFSTC010000038.1:12585-43370 GCF_041466605.1 Vibrio sp. 10N.247.310.17
AGTCAGACGCTTTTTTAAGATTGCGGCCTTCTGATTGTACGGTTTTGTACATCTTGGAAAGCTGCTTATTGCTGGCGCGTTGTTCCGCTAACGAGGCGCCATTTCGGGCTTGTTCTCGCAATAACTTTCGATAGTTAGCAAATCGTCGCTCAGACAATTCTCCACTTTCAATCGCCTTGCGTATCTTGCACCCCGGTTCTGATTCATGATGACAATCAGAGAATCGGCAATGCATGGCTAACTCTTCGACATCAGAAAAGGTTTCACTCACGCCTTCAGCGCAGTCAGCAAGTTGTAGCTCTCGCATTCCTGGAGTATCGAGTAGTAAGCCGCCCGATGTTAGCAGGTGGAGCGATCGTGATGTGGTTGTGTGTCGGCCTTTGCTATCGTCTTCACGAATGCCACCTGTGGCTTGTTCAGCCTCACCAAGTAATGAATTGACTAAGGTAGATTTACCCACACCGGATGAACCCATTAAAGCCACAGTCTTGCCCGTTTTACACCAAGGCGACAAAACTTGAGTTGAGTCTTGGTCTAGGCTATTCACAGCTTCGATCATCTGCATAGAATCTAAGCTTTGCACTTGTTGTACTTTATCTTCGTAGTCGTCACACAAGTCTTTCTTGGTGAGGACGATAACCGCTTCAACCTGCGCTTCAACCTGCGCTTCGTTGGCGAGCGCTAGATAGCGTTCAATACGGCTTAGATTAAAGTCGTTATTTAACGAAACCACGATAAAAACCGTGTCGATGTTAGCTGAGATATATTGTTCGGCGACACGGCTACCTGCAGCTTTACGGCTGAAGAGTGATTGACGGCCTAATAAACGGCCGAATTGCAGTTCAGAGTTCAAGATTACCCAGTCGCCAACCGTCATTGCGGGTTGGTTTTGATGGATAGGGAGAACGATTTCGCCTTGTTCTGACGCTAGTGTATAGCCGCTGCGATGGTGCGCGGTAATACGAGCAATGACGGATTGGTCATAGTCTTCGAGTGTCAGTTGTTGTTGGAATACAGGTTGCCATCCAAGTTGTTAAAGTGACATTGGATGAGAAAATGTGTTTTGTGAATTCATGTCTATTTACCCAGACGTGCGAGCTTTCTTTTCTTGTGAGAGCATTAAAGTCTTATGAGAGCATCAACGTCTTATGAGAGCATCAACGTCTTGTGAGATCTCAATTTGTCGATGAGACCAAAAGAGTTAATGAGACCAAAAAGCGTTGCTGAGATTAAAAGCGTCGAGCGTCAAAAATGTTTTGAGTTTGGGTCGAATTCAAATAGATAGGACCCCGGATTGAGTCATGCTTTACAGGCATGCAGGAATTGATCACTTACGATCAATAGTAAACCGGGTAAAAGTGTGCGGTCGTCAAAGGGGGACGATAAGTTGGTCGATCGGTATTTAAGTTGGATTAACCAAACAAGTTAACGCGTTACTTTTACTGCCAGCTTTAGTGTCTTCATTACAATCATCTTCTATTCTCCTTGGTTATTAATGTGGTCGGGCTTTGAATAAAAAGCGAGCTCAGTTTAGCAAAAAGCCACGATGGCGAGAAGTCATCGTGGCTAAAATTATTTCATCGATTGTGAATTAGATTAATGATGATCGTGATTCATCTTTTTCATGCCGCTCATCACTTTCTTCACTGGCGCATCAAAGGTCAGTGTTTCACCGTTTGCGAAGGTCAGTGTCATTTTGATTTGTTCACCTTCTTTTAGGCTACTTTTTAAGTCAAACAACATGATGTGTAAGCTACCTGGTTTAAGTACAGCTTTACCATTTGCAGGGATGGTGATCGCTTTAACTTGACGCATCTTCATTACGTCGCCATCAACGATAACATCATGAAGTTCAACCTTTCCTGCTGCTGGTGTTGTTGCAGAAACAATAGCGCGATCTTTATCGCTATGGTTCATCAGAGTCGTGAATACCGCGCTGTTCACTGCTGAAGGCGGGGTTGCGCGCGCGTACGCGTCATGAACCATAATGTCGTTATTCGCTTGAGCAAGAGGAGTGAGCAATAAGCCTGCTAGAGCAAGTGCTTTTAACTTCATGTTGTTGTCCTTAATTTTTTGTTTGGGTCTGGGACCTGACTTTTTGTTCGAACTTTATTCGTTAAGTTCTTTATTTTTGTACACGTTGTTTCTCGTCGCTGATGACTTGGTACGTTAGCGCGTTAATGTGTTAATAGCTTCAACAATTGGCGCTGGCGTTAACGTATGCGGCACTTTGGTAATCAGCGTGCCATCGGGTTTTAAAAAATAGAAATATGAGCTGTGGTCTAGGGTGTATTCCAACTCTGAACCTTCAAGCTTGGTCTTTCTAAAAATAACACCGAAGTTGTGTGCAAGCGTTGTTGTCACATCTAACGGGCCACTTAATCCTTCCATCATTGGGTGGAAGTATTGTGCGTATTCGTATGAGGCTTCAGCGGCATCACGTTCCGGATCGAGAGAAACAAACATCGGGCGAATCTTGGCTTTTGCTTCATCAGAAATCTGGTTAAGTGCTCCGGCTAACATTGCTAGAGAAGTAGGGCACACATCTGGGCAACGTGTGAAACCAAAATAAACGATACGAATTCTGTCATCGGTTTGGTCAAAGATTTCAGTTGGCTGGTTATCTTTGCCGAAAAGGGTTGTTGCGGAGAATTGTTGTTTTGCCGCGTGTTGTTTTTGAGCTTCGTTTTGCCCATCAAGATAACTTTTAACGCCAAAGCCAAGGACAAAAGCGACAACCAATGCTAACGACCAATTTCTACTCATCTTGCCATCCTTATTGCCGGATTTACAGTATCGACACCATCAGTGAGCTCACCGATCCATGTCATCTTGTCTAAAGTACATACAGGTAAAATCACATCACCTTCATAGGTATTATTGCCAATGTTTTTTAATTGAAAACGTGCCGAGCCCATTTCCATCTCTAAACCTGTAAGCGACAGCATTAATGTGTCAGAGGCTGCGCCTTCCCACACTACTTTGATTTTGGTGGGAGCCAGAGGTTGAGCCGTCTCGCGATCAAGTGTCATCGTAACTGTATTTTGCTCACACGATGTGGTGGAAAGCATGCAGTAATCATCTAAGTTAACCTCAGCAGAGGCTCGCTCCATCGCTGATTCAAATTGCTGAATTGCTTGCGGCCCATAAAAGCCTGCCACGAGAGCGATCCCAAGAGCAGCAACCTTTAATGCAGAGTGCATGTCGTGTTCTCATCTAATTTTATAAGAGCGGCGATGTTATCATATCCCTCAATATGTGCTTGTATCAAAAAGTAATTTTGTGCGTATGGTAGAACTAAAAAAGCGAAGCCATTGGCTTCGCTTTTGTCTGTGTCATAGGTTCATGAGCTTAGTCTTTCTAAGTTCTATCCGTTCTGAATACGCTTGAGAATGGATAGAATGATCAGTCAGCGTTGCGCTCTGCAAATTTCTCTAACCCAAGGACCAGAGCAATCGCTACAAGCATCATCACAATAGCCATTACTAGCTGTGAAGGTTGAGAAGTGACGGCTTCAAAATCAAACGGTGACAAGTTTTCTTGAATCAGAGGAACTTGCTCACCTTTAGAGTTTGTACGCCAGCTGATCGTTTCTTTCCACGGCCAAATCTTCGGCAGTGTACCGATCATCAAACCAGTCAAGAATACTAATGTGAAGTCGCGGAATGAGCGCAATAGCCAAGACAGTACATGTGAGAAAGTCAGCAGTCCGATCACACAGCCCGCAAGGAATAGCGCAAGTACATCGACCTGAAACTCTTTAACGGCACCAAGTACCGGGCCGTACATACCAATTAATAGCAGAATGAAGCTTCCTGAGATACCGGGTAAAATCATCGCGCAGATAGCAATCGCACCCGCAATCAATACGTTGATGCTGGTTGGCTCCATTTGCAGCGGTTTAAGCACGGTAATGCTATAAGCGAAAGCAACGCCAAGCAGCAAAAACACGAAGCGAATCATATCGCGTTTCTCTACTTGCTTAAGAATATGGAAAACCGACACCAAGATCAGGCCGAAGAAGAAAGACCACAGTGGAACAGGGTGGGTGACTAATAACCAAGAAATCAATTTTGCGAATGTCGTAATGCTCGTGAATACGCCCGCGAACAGTGAAATTAGGAAGAAACCATTGATGTGATTAAACGCGGCTTTGAAGCCTTCGCGTTTCCATAAGCCAAGTACGCTAGGGTTAATTCTGCGAATGCTTTCTAGCAGCGTATCGTAGATACCAGTGATGAATGCGATGGTTCCGCCCGACACGCCAGGAACAACGTCTGCTGAGCCCATTGCCATGCCTTTGAAAAAAGTACTTAAGTAGTTCATTGCTTCATAGAGTTGAGGATGATTTTGTGCAGTATACAAACTTTAGTGTAAAAAAAGTATGAATATGCCTTTGGCGAGGTGCTTTATTACCTCTTTAATTGTAAGGCAATACGTTGATGTGAACATCTGCCTTACATTTAAAATACAACTGCTTGGTGTCTTATTATTATCGGCGGCAGTGAAACCTGTTTTCTATCGATATTGCATCTTGGTTGCATTATGCAAATGCACTTTGCAATTCGCATCATGAATTAGAGGTTTTTATGCGATGCAGGGCTTATAAAATGGCTGAATTAAAGTTGGCACGCTAACTGCATTATATACATTGACCCTTCTTAAGCCGAGGGTCACCTAGCCAACTGACGTTGTTAGTGAACTTATGATTTGTTCACAAATATATAGAGCCAATCGCGATTATTGCGGTTGGCTATTTTTTTGTCTGTCGTTTGGCTCTTTATGATCAGCTATCTGCTATTAACCCCATGCTCCAAACGAAAAAAAAGCCAGTCACCATAGGCAACTAGCTTAAGCTTTTCTCGAATCAATCTCGAATCAATCTCGAATCAATCTCGAATCAATCTCGAATCAATCTCGAATCAATCTCGAATCGTTTAGTACCCCATCAACTGCAGTAAATTCTCCGCTGTGCTGATCGCTTCTTTACGGTTAGCAATGTTTAGTTTTTGGTAAAGGTTACGGATGTGAGTCTTGATGGTGGTACCTGCGACATCGAGTTCTTGAGCGATCTGCTCGTTACTGAACCCTGAATAGATCAAACCAAGTACTTGCCATTCACGCTGGGTGAGTGGGCTTGTGCGCACAAGTTCAGGAATGTTTGGGTGATTGACTAAGTTTTCGACAAAGTCTTCATCAAAGTGAACCGAGCGGCTGCGTTGGGTGGTCGAGATATCTTTCATGATCTGTTGAGCGCGATGGCGTTCTAAGTCACCTAAGCCAGGCTTGTTACTCAACTTATCCAAGATATGTCCGATAGTCCCGCCGTCTACTAAGAAGTTGCCGACCATACCGGTTTGGTTAGTCATATGAAGCGCTTCTTCAAGTAGCACGCGTGCGCTGTCTTCATCGTTAATTTGTGTACGTAACACGGCTTCAACGATCAAGTTTCGGTTGGTGTCTGTAATCAGATGTGAACGCTGAGCTTCACTCTTAAGGAAAGTCAGCGCTTCTTCCGCTTCTTCATACTGCTCAAGAATGATGTGAGCGCGAACGATGTTTCTCCATTGCAGTTGGCAGAAGTGGTTGCTTGCCGATTCAGGTCGAACAGCCACATTCAACCAATCACGTATCGCCTCTTTATTGCCTTTTACTTGCCAAAAAAGAATCAAAGAAAGAGAAGCGTTCGCCGTCCAGTCCACGTGGTAAGTCGATTGACGCAATAGGTGCTGAATTTGGTCGATAAACTTAGATGCTTTATCAATTTCACCGCGACTCAGTGAAATACGAGCCAGCATTGAATAGCTGTGAAGGTGCTTACTTGGTGAATGGTGACCAAGGATATCCAAGCCTTTGTAACAGCACTCTTCCGCTTCATCTAATCGGTTCCAACACCAGAATATTTGAGCTCTAACACGCAGTAAGAATTCATGCAGAGGCACGTATTTTAGCTGGTGTTCTTCGATCAATTTGAACGCACTGTCTTGCAGCTCGAATGCCGCTTGAACGTAACCCTGTGCAATTAAGATCTCGCTCTGTTGTAGAATTGCCCAAAGCGCTTGGTGGTAAACTTGATACTGGCGTGCAAGTTTTTCTGTTTGCTGCATCATCGGCAGTGCACGGCTCAAGTTGCCCATTACGTGATTGACTTCACCAACAACAGACGTGGCGACAATTCGGCTACGATAAACGGTGGTGTTCAGCTGACTTAGCGAAAGCTCTGCCAATTCCAAGGCTTTTTCAGGTTCATTGCTGTTAATAGCAACTTGCGCGCGCAGGGCGTTGTATTGCCCTTGTTGTTGAGTATCGAGTTCAATATTTCGAGCTTGATATTGTGTTTCAGCCTCTTCCAATAATGTCCCTACTTGTTCGTAGCGGTGCTGACTTTGTGCTAGCCAAGCTCGTAACATGGACAGTTTAGGGTCGCTGTAAAGTTGATCCGTAGTCAGTTGCTTGATCGCCATCTCTAACGAGGAAAGCTCGCCTTGGTTGAACATCGGCCAACCGTGGTCTGTCAGTATTTGAATGATCAGTTCTGGGTCTTCAGCGCGCTGTGCATGGCGTAGTGCTTGGTGTGGTGTGTCTTGTTTAATCCACGCCTTCGCGGCACTTCGGTGCAACTCTGCTTCTTGTTGAGGGATTCGAGCTTGACGCTCATGTGCCAAAAATTCACCAAACAGGTTATGGAAACGATACCAGTTCTTTTCGCCTTCAAGCGGGTAGATGAATAAACCGAATCGATTTAATGATTCGATCATACCCAGTGCGTCTTCACGCTGTGTTAGCGCACAAACCAGTTCGTCGTTGAAGTGGTCAAGCACTGAACACTGCATCAAGAACTGTCGAGTTTCTTTGTCTAACAGGTCGAAAACCTCTTCAACCAAGTAGTCCCAAAGATGGGCTTGATTAAAGTGGGAGAAGGACTCAGCAGACTGCGCCAGCGTGCGTTTTTGATGTTGGGCTTGCAGCGCAATAAGTTGAAGTGCAGAAGGCCAACCCTCTACATAGGTACAAATACTGTCTGCCGTTGTGTCATCAATACCATCGGCAACACGCTGATTAAAAAAGCGCGTCGTCTCTTCGGTATCAAAAGCCAGCGAGTCATTACCTAATTCGATCATTAAGTCTCGAACGCGAAGGTTTGCCGTACCTAGGGGGGGGGTACCACGACTGGTTACAACCAGCGTAAGATTGTCGGGCATGTGTTTGAGGAAAAAGCGCATTGCTTCTTGAATGTCATCATTGTTGACTAAATGGTAGTCGTCTAAAACAAGAAAACATTCATGATGATAGTCCGACATCTCGGCGAATACTTCGCTCAATAAAGAATGCAGCGATGAAAACTGTCGTTTCTCTGCCAGTTTTTGGGCATTGGGACAGGAATTTTGAGTCGCTTTATTGAGTGATTGGAGTAGGTAGTTGATAAAACGGAAGGCATCGTTGTCACTATCATCGATGCTGTACCAACCCACATTCGGCTTATCTAACAGCCACTGTGCAGCCATGGTGGTCTTGCCATAGCCCGCAGGAGAACGGAACAATACAAGCTTATAGCAATCTGCGTTCTGGAGCAGATCGAGAACCCTAGGTCGTAGGATTGCATTATGTAAGCGGCCGGGACGAGTCAGTTTCGAAGGGATCCACATGTCGAAGTTTTTCACCTATTCCGTGGCGTATGTTTTGGGGATTCTAAAACCGTAAAAGAGTTGCCCAATCACATCTGCCTAATTACTTAAGTCTGTGCTTATGTTACGTGAAGAAAAATGGCACCGACTATGATTCTCCTCAGAAACCTTGCGGTCTTGCATGTTTTTGGCTTTCTACGCCCTTAATTTGAGACTTTGCTCACGTTGCGTGGTGGTTTGTGAATGTGACTTTGTTCGGTCTTACACTGAGATTTATGCAAAAGATGAGATATGGAAAATAATTTCGTGATCTCAAACTCAGATTTGCTAATCAGTTTATTCCGGTTAAATAAAACTCACATCAATTAACGTTAAGTTATCGAACGGGAGCTTGTGATCTTAGTCACTCCAACTTTTTGTTCGAAGTTAGAACATGAGAGTCAGATCACTAACCTTACATCGGTACGCCCCCTACGCCCTCTCATCTACTCCTAGTTAGTCGTATTAACGGGAGGATGTTTAGTTAATGGTGACCATGCACGATATGTCACAGATGAATTAGAACTATTAAAAGCGAGATTTCTGAAATGAAACCAACTCAGCAAAAAACTTTCGATAAAGTGTCGTTCCAAGAAAGCGTTAAAAAGCATTTATCTGCAACTTACGCAACAACGATTGAAAACGCAGATAGCCGCGCATGGTACCTAGCGATGGGGCGTGCGCTAGCAGAATTGACAACATTTGACCTGCTAGAAACTGAAAATGATGAAAAAATCAAAAACGCGAAGAGCGTTAACTACCTTTCATTAGAGTTTTTGATTGGTCGTCTAACAGGTAACAACCTGATCAGCATGGGGCTGTACGAACAGATTACTCATGCAATGGAAGAGCTAGGCCAAAACCTAACTGACCTTCTAGAAGAAGAACGCGACCCATCGCTAGGTAATGGTGGTCTTGGTCGTCTTGCTGCTTGTTTTATGGATTCTTGTGCTGCACAAGAGTACCCAACAGTAGGCTACGGTCTTCACTACGAATACGGCCTATTCAAACAGTCTTTCCAAGATGGTCGTCAACAAGAAGCACCAGACGCATGGCGTGGTGTTGAAGGTTACCCATGGGAAGTCGCTCGTCCAGAGCTAGCACAACACATTGGTTTTTACGGTCATGTAGAAGTTGAATTCATCGACGGTAAAGAAGTTCGTACTTGGGTTCCAGGTATGGAAGTAAAAGCAATGCCTTGGGATCTACCTATCGTAGGTTACGAGTCAAACACGGTTTATCCATTGCGTCTTTGGGAATGTCAGGCAATTGCACCATTCTCACTAGCAAGCTTTAACAACGGTGATTACTTCGAAGCGCAACACTCGCTAATCGATGCAGGTAACATCACTAAAGTACTTTACCCGAACGACAACCACGAGAAAGGTAAGACACTGCGTCTAATGCAGCAGTACTTCCACTCAGCAGCGTCAGTTCGCGATATTCTACGCCGCCACGAAGCCGCAGGTTTCTCTCTAGAAGATCTGCCTAAGCAAGAAACGATTCAGCTGAACGATACGCACCCAACGATTGCGATTCCTGAGCTAATGCGCATCCTAATCGACGAGAAAGGTCTATCTTGGGATCAAGCATGGGAAATCAGTGCACATACGTTCGCTTACACGAACCACACACTACTTCCAGAAGCGCTAGAGACTTGGTCTGAATCGCTGATCAACCGTCTTCTTCCACGTCACATGGAAATCATTTTTGAAATCAACCACCGCTTCATGCAAGAAGTTCGCAAGATGTGGCCTGGTGACGGTGAGAAACAAGCGAAGCTTTCTATCATCCAAGAAGGTTTCCACCGCATGGTTCGCATGGCAAACCTATGTGTGATTGGTTCTTACAAAGTAAATGGTGTAGCGGCACTTCACTCTCAACTTGTTAAGAAAGACTTGTTCCCAGAGTTCAACGAAATCTTCCCAGGTAAACTGACTAACGTAACGAACGGCATCACGCCACGTCGTTGGTTGAAGTTCTGTAACCCAGGTCTATCTAATCTAATCACAGGTAAGATTGGCTCTGAGTGGCCAGCAAAACTTGAGCAGCTAGAAGGCATCGCTAAGTTTGCAACAGACGCGAAATTCCAAAAAGAATTTATGGCTGTTAAGAAAGAAAACAAACAGCGTCTTGCGGATTGGGTTCAAGAGAATATGGGTATCGAGCTAGATACTAACGCTATCTTCGACGTTCAAATTAAGCGTCTGCACGAATACAAGCGTCAGCACCTAGATTTGCTACACATTCTGTCTCTGTACCACCGTATTCTTAACGAACCTGGTTTCGAGTGTGAGCCACGCGTATGTTTCTTCGCAGCGAAAGCAGCACCGGGTTACCACCTAGCAAAAGAAATCATCTTCGCGGTTAACAAGATTGCAGAGAAGATCAACAACGATCCTCGCATCGGTAACAAGCTTAAAGTGGTATTCATCCCTGACTACCGTGTAAGCATGGCTGAAATCATCATCCCTGCAGCAGACGTTTCTCAGCAAATCTCATTAGCTGGTAAAGAAGCTTCAGGTACGGGCAACATGAAGATGGCTCTAAACGGCGCTCTAACTATCGGTACGATGGATGGTGCAAACGTTGAGATTCGTGAAGAAGTTGGTGATGAAAACATCTACATCTTCGGCCTAGAAGTTGACGGTGTTGTTGCACTGAAAGCTCAGGGTTACAACCCATACGATTACTACAATGCAGACCCACTATTGAAAGCATCTCTAGATCTACTGACTGGCGATGAGTTCACTCCAGGTCAACCAGGTCTTCTACGTGCAACGTTTGATAGCCTACTAGACGGTGGTGACCCTTACCTATGTCTTGCTGACTTCGCATCTTATGTGAAAGCGCACGAAGACATGGGTACGCAATACAAAGACCAAGCAGGCTGGGCTAAGAAAGCGATTCTTAACACGGCATTGGTTGGTAAGTTCACATCAGACCGCTCAATTCGCGACTACGTGAACAACATCTGGAAACTTGAAGCGGTTAACCGTTAATAGTTGCAAAGTAGCCAAGGCAGTTTCTGCCTTGGCTCAATTAGCTTGTGAGCAAATAGACGGCTTATTCAGATAGCAATGCTTACAAACTGATTGTCACAAGCTAATTGATTAGTAAAAATTAAATAGACAACCCTACAAAAATTGAAAGCGTCAGAACGTTTTCGGAGAGAGCGATGAAAGAACAGACCGTATTAAAACAAGTCGCAGAAATGGCAAATATTGCCGATAGTTACGTTAGTGCGTGGGGCGATGAAGCACAAGTATCAGAAGAGACGATTACGTCTCTATTGGCTTCATTGGGCTACGATACAAGCAGCGATGATGCACTGCTTAAATCTGCAGAAAGAAAGCACAGAAAAGATGTACTAGACCCGGTTCTTGTCTTGCGTGACGGTGAGCCAGTAGAAGTGACACTCAATCTGGGTGTGAGTGCTCGTGAAAGTGAGTTCAGCTGGCGCTTAGAAACCGAGCAAGGAGAGGTACTTGAAGGCTATCTTCAATCTCAAGTCGTTCGTGACGAGCGTGCCGAGGGTGGCCCTTTAGTGTTTGCATTGCCAAGTGATTTGGCATGGGGTTATCACAAGCTCATTGTGAGTCGTAAGCGCCGTAAGAAACCTTACGAGATGACGTTGATTATTACGCCAAAAGCGTGCTTCAAGCAGTCACCCATTGAGCAAGGCAAAAAGCTTTGGGGACCAAGTGTTCAACTGTACACGCTAAGAACTCAGCACAACTGGGGTATTGGTGATTTCGGTGACCTAAAACAGCTTGTTTCGGATATCGCGTCTCGCGGTGGTGACTTTGTTGGTCTAAACCCAATTCACTCACTGTTCCCTGCGAACCCGGAAGGTGCTAGCCCATACAGCCCGTCTTCACGTCGTTGGTTGAACGTCTTATACATTGATGTGAGTTCAGTTCCTGAGTTCGCATTAAGCGCGGAAGCGCAACAAACGGTAGGCAGCGCCGAGTTCCAGCAGCGCCTACAGAAAGCTCGTGAAGCGCACTGGGTGAATTACACTGAAGTGTCTGAGCTGAAGATGAGCATCTTACCTCTGCTATTCGCAGAATTTAAGACTCGTCATCTAGACAAAAACAGCGACCGCGCACAAGCGTTCTTAGCGTTCGTTGAAGAGGGCGGTGAAAGCCTGATGCATCAAGCCGCGTTTGATGCTCTGCACGGTGAACTGCATGCTGAAGATTCAGGTATGTGGGGCTGGCCTGTATTCCCAGAGAAATTCCGTACATTTGAAAGCCCTGCGACCCAGAAATACATCAAAGATAACCTAGATCAAGTGCATCTCTATATGTACCTACAATGGTTAGCCGATTGCCAAATCAACGATGCACAGTCTCTTGCTGAAGAGAAAGGCATGGCGGTTGGACTGTACCGTGACTTAGCGGTAGGCGTTGCAGATTCAGGCAGCGAGACATGGGCTGATGAAGGCAACCTAGTGATGGATGCGAGCATTGGTGCTCCACCGGATATTCTTGGTCCTCTAGGCCAAAACTGGGGCTTACCGCCACTAAACCCAGAAGTACTTCAAGAAACCGGCTACGACGCTTACATCAAACTACTTCGTGCCAACATGAAGCACTGTGGTGCATTGCGTATTGACCATGTTTTAGGTCTGCTGCGTTTGTGGTGGATTCCAAAGGGTGAGAACGCAACGAAAGGTGCGTACATCTACTACCCAGTGCAAGACATGCTGTCTATTCTGGCGCTTGAATCTCACCGTTACCAATGCAGCGTTATCGGTGAAGACTTAGGCACGGTACCGGATGAAATCGTAGACATCCTTGCTGATGCTGGCGTGCATTCTTACAAAGTCTTCTTCTTCGAAACATCAGAAAATGACGGTGGTTTTATTTCTCCGAAGCACTACGCGTCACAATCGATGGCAGCACTGTGTACTCACGATATGCCAACGCTTCGCGGCTTCTGGCACTGTGATGACTTGAAAATGGGTCAAGAGATTGGTTTATACCCAGACGCACAACAGCTAGAAACTTTGTTCGATAACCGCTTGGAGTGCAAGCAAGGTATCTTAGACTCAGTGGCATGGCACGGCTTCCTACCTGAAGGTGTTGGGCGTGATGCAAGTCAAGTGCCGATGGATTCTTATCTTGCTGAAGCGCTTCAGTTGCACGTTGCGGCTGGTGGCTCAACACTCCTGAGTGTTCAGTTGGAAGATTGGCTAGAGATGGATAAGCCCGTTAACATCCCTGGTACGGTCGATGAGTACCCTAACTGGCGTCGTAAACTATCAATGAACTTGGACGAAATCTTCGCTCATGAAGGCGTGAATCGTATCGCATCTAAGCTAACTGATGTACGAGAAAAAGCAGCTAAGTAATGGAGTCGAGTGGCTTGAAAAGAGGTGGTTTTTTGCTTACGCCGTACGAAACTACAACCTCGGTCACTCAATATTGAATGCTCATCTGGTAGAATAAACCGTCGTTATATTGCCCGCACTAATAGCGGGCATTTTTGTATTATGTTTTTTGGATGTTTGGTTAGGGAGAAGCGTTTTGGAACTAAGTTCGATTTCAAAGCAAAAACAAATATATACCCAACTATCACAGGCTTGCTTCACAGATCCATTTGCGTTTTTAGGGCCATACTTACCTTCTGAACAAGGTTCATTACGAGTGTGGATTCCTGGGGCAGATAAAGTCGAGTTGATTGTTGGAAAGGAACCTCGTATTAAGTTAGCGCGAGAGGGTGAAAGTGGTTTCATTCTTAAGCAAGAAAGAGACTTACGTTTTACTCACTACAAGCTTGCGGTTGATTGGAATGGAGTAGAGCAGATCATCGATGATCCATACCAATACCATGATCTGTACGCGAGTTATGAGGATCTTCATACACCTAAAGATATGTATCATCACATGGGAGCTCAGTTTATTACGCTAGAGCGTGATGGACAGACGATTTCAGGCACGCGTTTCTTGGTGTACGCACCGCATGCAACAGCGGCTAGCTTGGTGGGTAACTTCAACGCTTGGGATGGTCGTCGCCACCCAATGCAGCGTCTAGATTATGGTATGTGGGGCTTATTTATTCCTGATCTGGAAGAAGGCGCACAATACAAGTTTGAATTAAAAGGTCCTGATGGCGAAGGCTTGCCACATAAAGCTGACCCATGGGGTTTCTACTCTGAGCAGTACCCATCTTTTTCATCTGTGACTTACGATCACGCTCGCTACCAGTGGCAAGATACTCAATGGCAGAATCGCCCTGTAACACAAAAGCGTAAAGAAGCGCTTTCGTTCTATGAGCTGCACGCTGGTTCTTGGAAGCGTAACGCTGAAGGTGAGTTCTTAAACTACCGTGAACTTGCTGCTGAACTGATCCCATATTTAACGGATTTGGGTTACACGCATGTAGAGTTGATGCCGGTTTCAGAGCATCCGTTTTACGGTTCTTGGGGCTATCAGCCAATAGGCTTGTTCGCACCAACGAGTCGTTTTGGGTCTCCTGATGACTTCAAATTCTTCGTCGATCAATGTCACCAAGCTGGTTTAGGTGTTGTTCTGGATTGGGTTCCAGCACACTTCCCTAGTGATGATCACGGCTTAGCTAACTTTGACGGAACGCCTTTGTTCCATGATCCAGATCCGCGTCGTGGTTGGCACCAAGATTGGAACTCGTATATTTACGATTTAGGCAAAGAGCATGTGCGCCGTTTCTTGGTTGCAAACGCACTGTACTGGTTTGAACAATTCCATATCGACGGTATTCGTGTTGATGCGGTTGCTTCGATGTTGTACCTCGATTATTCGCGTAGCCATGATCAATGGATTCCGAACGCAGACGGAGGCAACGAAAACTACGATGCTATCGCAACCCTTAAGTGGATGAACGAAGAAGTTTACAAGCACTTCCCTAATGCGATGACGATTGCTGAAGAATCGACGGCTTTCCCTGGTGTTTCAGCCCCAACCTTTATGGGTGGCTTAGGCTTCGGATTTAAGTGGAACATGGGTTGGATGCACGATAGCTTGTCTTACATTCAAGAAGATCCAATCAACCGTAAATATCACCACGATACGATTACCTTCCCGTTGGTTTATGCTCACAGCGAAAACTACGTATTGTCTCTGTCTCACGATGAGGTGGTTTACGGTAAAGGCTCTATCCACAACAAGATGCCGGGTGATGAGTGGCAGCAAACGGCTAACCTACGCGCTTACATGGGTTACATGTATGCACAACCGGGTAAAAAGCTGAACTTCATGGGCGCTGAATTCGGTCAAACGGCTGAATGGAATCATGATGATCAACTGCAGTGGTTCTTGTTGGAATATGAACGCCACCAAGGTGTTCAACGCTTAACGAAAGATTTGAACAATCTATACCGCTCTGAGGCGGCAATGCACGATCTTGATTTCGACCCGAAAGGTTTTGAATGGCGTCTACAAGATTCTGCTGAAGCAAGTATCTTAGCTCATGAACGTATTAGTGAGTCGGGTGAACGAGTATTGGTTGTTTCTAACTTTACGCCTGTTCCTCATGAGCGTTTCCGTCTAGGTGTTCCAGCCCAAGGCCAGTACTCGCTATTGCTGAATACTGACTCGGCTGATTACGCAGGCAGCGGTTTTGAAGTGAAGCAGGTTGCTAAGGTTGAATCAGTAGCAAGCGAAGGTTTGGACACGTCGATTGAGCTGCGTTTACCACCACTTTCAACGGTGTTTTACAAATTAAACTAATAACAATCACAGTAAGTCAGTGATCACAAAGACGACAAAGGGAGCCCTGAGGCTCCCTTTTTTTGTTTCGATTTTCACTCTAAAACGGCTTGAATTTCGTTAAGTAGAACATTATACAGCACGTTATTTAAGCGATGCTTTCAATGAAAAACCTAAAATGGATACCAGAATAATTGTGGTTCTAAAACACGCTTTACGATCGCTAACACAACGATAAAGGCGATAACCATTAGCCAAACATAATCGATACGTTTCAAAGGCGCATAGCTATACCAAGTCCGTGACTTATGTCTGCCAAAACCTCGTAACGTCATTGCGTTTGAAATCTCGTCTGCACGGTCTAAGCTAGAAAAAATGAGCGGACCTAGAACCTTAGCAACGTTTTTGATGCGAGTGAGTAAAGGTGCTTTCTTCGATAGTTCAATGCCACGAGCCTGTTGCGCGTGCATGATATTGATGAAGTCTTTTTTAACTTCAGGTAAATAACGCAGTGTTAAGCTGACCGCGTAGGCGATTTTGTATGGAACGCCAATACGGTTGAGGCTTGCTGCAAACTCGGTCGGGTGCGTGGTAAAGACGAATATTAACGCTATCGGGAACATACTCATGTATTTGAGCGTGACAGTGATTAAATAAAACAGAGTCTCTTGGCTCAACGAGTAGTTACCCGGCAGTGTCAGCAATAGGGTCTCGCTGCCGATGAGCTCTGTACCTTGCTGTGGAGCAAGCAGATACATGAACAAAGCATTTAGGCTTAATACACTCACCGTTCCCAATAACAAAGGCTTATAAATGCGCACAGGCACATTGGTGAGCTTTAGAAGAAATAAACCAGTCACAATAAGCAACGCAATCAATCTCAGGTCGAACGTAGTTAAAACCACAGTGACCCAAGCGAGAAAAAGTATAAATTTAGTGATGCCGTTCAGTGCGTGTAACGGTGATTTAGTATCAATGTAATTGATGCCAAATTTTACTTTTGATGCATTCATAGCGAGCTTCTCTCGTCGTCGATGAAGTACTGCATAAAAGCGTTGGTGTCGTCGATTTTCATCATAGTCGCAAGTTCATAAATGCTGGTGGTGCAAAGGTTCGCACGTTCTAAAAGCGATGGCTGACTAAACACTTCCGTCATGGCTGCATTAGCAATTAACTTACTGTCTGCGATTACGATCGAACGTGTGGTGTATTCTAGAACCAAGTGCATGTCGTGTGAGATGATCACAACAGTAATGCCCAAATCTCGGTTAAGCTTTTGGATGAATGCCAGCATCGATGTGTAGTTACGGTAGTCTTGGCCTGCTGTTGGCTCATCTAAGATGAGGAGTTCAGGCTCCAACACTAAGATAGACGCGATCGTTACACGCTTTTTCTGACCATAGCTCAGAGCTTCAATGGGCCAGTGGCGGAACTTACTTAACCCGCAAAGCTCAAGAACGTTCTCTACTTTTTCTGTGATCAGTTGTTCTGCCATACCGCGGTTACGAAGACCAAAAGCAATCTCATCAAAAATCATATGATGTGAGATCATATGATTCGGGTTTTGCATCACCACACCGACTTTCTGGCTTCTTTCAAAGATGGAAAGTTCAGATAAGTCTTGACCATTTAGATAGGAAGAACCTGAATCAGCATCTATCACACCCATGATGAGTTTGGTGATAGTGGATTTACCCGAACCGTTCTTGCCCAAAATCGAGACAAACTCACCCTTACCAATTTTGAAACTCACATCTTCGAGTGCATTTTTTTCGCCGTCGTAAGAATAAGTTAAGCCATGAACTTCGAGCAAAGGCTGGTACTGTTTCTCTGCTACCGGTGCCGGGCGCTCAGCAAACCAAGCTTGAACTGCTGGACGGAATCTTTTGTAATCCAAAGCTTTGAGGTTTGAAAGTTTATCTTCGTTAGTCAGAGGGGCTTTCGCTGCTTTAAGTGCAGATAAGTAGAGAGGTTCACGAATACCGTGCGTATCAAGTAACTTGGACGCTAAGATGTCATCCGGAGTCATATCCGCGACTATTTCACCGCGCTCCATTAAGATCACACGATCGATATCGCGATGCAGAACATCCTCAAGGCGATGCTCGATAATCACGATAGTCTTGTTGGTTTCTTTATGAAGTTGGTCGATGATCTCAATCGTTGCTTTGCCCGTTTTAGGGTCAAGGCTTGCTAAAGGCTCATCAAACAGCAAGATATCGACATCATCGACTAAAATACCTGCTAACGATACTCGCTGTTTTTGACCACCTGAAAGGTCATGAGGAGAGCGCTCAAGCATATCCGCTAGGTCGACCATTTTTGCTGTCGATTTAACTAACGGGTACATATCAATGTTTGACATCAACTGGTTTTCTAATGCGAACGCGATATCTTCACCGATACTTAACCCCACAAATTGGCTGTCAGTATCTTGCAATACTGTGCCTACTTGCTCGGTATAGTCGTGCATTGAAAACTCAGAGACATTCTTGCCGTTGATCTCTAAAGAACCAGATACCTCACCTTTAATTGCATGAGGTATCAGACCATTGAGACACTGACCTAGCGTAGATTTACCACTACCACTTGGTCCAATAATGACGATTTTCTCTCCTTTCTCTATCCTTAGATTGATATTTTTTAGCGTCGGTTTATCCAGCGACTCATATCTAAAAGAGAAGTTCGAAAATGCTATAGTCATTAGCGTTTATGCCTCGGTCAGGTTACGGCTTTGTTTGTTACGTTTAGCGACTGATTTTAGGATCAGGAAGCCTACCACTGCGATAAGAATAGTGTTGCCCGCAGCGATGATAGACAGTTGAGTGAAGACTTTAGTAAACGGTTCTGCGTATAGGATGGTGTCTAGGAACGCAGAACTACCATAACCCACAACGTTACCCGCAAGGGCAAGTACCACGAACAGTGCAAAATCTTTCATTGGCAGTTCGCCTTGTTGAAGGCGGTTCTTAGTCATCATTGGGAATAAGCCGATAACCATACCGACAATACCTGAGCCTAAGACCCAAGTTAACCATACCCCCCAACCTGCGAACAAATCCGTTACCCAGTGACCGATAAAGCCAACCAAGAAGCCAACAATAGGGCCAAACAAAACAGAAAACAGTGCTAAGACTGCCATTGCTGGTTTCAATGTCGTGTTAGCAAACACTGGGACACCAAACATAGGTAAACCACCAATGCCGTACAGTGCCGCGCCAATAGCAATAACGACGACTGTTTTAGCTGAAAAGTTCATAGATAACCTCGAATACTGAAAATAAAGCATAATATTCGCCATTATTAATATGCGTCTCAATGAGAACGTTTTTTGGGCAAATATAAAAAATAAGGCGCGCATTATACAGTAGAACCCTTCCATAAGGGAAGGTAAGTGTCTAGATGTCTAAAATTCCATCTAGACGCATTAATATCACGTAAAAAGCGCAATTTTATGGTTAATCAAGCAACAAAAAAGCCAGAACGAGTCTGGCTTTTTGATTCATATTAACAATGTGTTAAGCGGGGTTGTCGTATATCTACGACCGTTTAGTGGTCTAGCTCTAGTTAGTGGTCTAGATACGGTTAGTGGTCTAGATATAGATAGTTTTGCCAACTCTTCATGCGAATAAGCACTTTACGCATGATAGATACGTGAGTGAAGCTGTCAGAATAAACGGCCACTTCCACGGCAGTACCCATAGGCAAATGGTACTCAGACAGATCATCAGTGATGGTCAGCTTAACAAATACGCGGCCGCTAGTACGTAGTGCGTCAGTACCTAGAAGCGTGCCTCGAGCTTGAAATTGGCTTTCACCAATGGCTGGGATCACTTCATCAATGCGTCCTTTAAATACTTTTCCTGGTAGTGCTCTAAATAGAAACTCAGCTTCGTAGCCAGGTTGCAGGCGTTGTAGTGAGTTTTGTCTAAAGGCTGCGGTATAGAATTGCGCCTCAGTGTGAACAAAGGTCATCACCGGCGCTAATGGTAGTGGTACAGCCATTACACCAGGACGAAGAGCGAGTTGAGTTACGTAGCCATCGGTTGGTGCTCTTACTACCGTTTGGTCAAGATTGAATTCAGCTTTACGTAAATCAGCAAGTAAGCCTGCAACCGCTGTATTCTCACCGCCAATCTCAGAGTTAAGTGCGATCTGAGCTTGTTGTTGGTTTGCTTCGGCTACTTTCACTGCAGCTTCTGCGGCTTTGTATGCCTGTCGACGAGTATCGAGTTGTTGTTCTGTAAATGCGCCACTTTCGAAGCCTCGCTTGTATCGAGAGAATTCACGTTGTGCTTTATCTCTTTCTGCAATGGCTTTTATTTTGGCTGCTTCGGCTTCTCCAACTTGCGACTCTAGACCTAAGGCACCTTGACTCGCTTCTTTTACTTTGGCTTGCAGCTTAGCAACTTCAGCTTCAAAAGGAATCGGGTCTATTTTGAAAAGTATATCCCCTTGCTTGAGAGGCTTATTTGCTTCAACCGGAACCTCGATGACTTTGCCTCGAACCCCTGAAACAATCGGTGTCGTTGAGTAAACTTGATTACCGATTTGTGTGAAAGGGTGGTTGTAGTTCATCAATAGAATCAAAGTACCGATGAGGACAACACCACCCAGTACGGCAGTGGGGACAGTCCATTTGTTTAGTGGGATTTTGAATACTTTGAAAATCGTAATACAAAGCGCCGCGTAGGTCATTATCAGCAGTAAATCCATTACTTAGCCTCCTGATCTTGAACGTTGTTTGTCTGTTTCTCTGTGCTGTTTTGCTCAGTGCCCGCTTGCTTTAGCTGTGCGATTTCGTTCTGAAGTGCACTCACTTGGTCGATGAGAGTGTCGACTCGGTGATGAATATCATGTTGTTCTTCTTCAAGCTTAGCGAAGCCCCAGCCACGATCTTTGCGCCACAACGTAGCCCAAATCCAAAGGAACGGCCAAATAGTGTGTAAAGTGAATAGGCTAACCCAGCCTGAGACATGAATAGCATCTTGATGAGGGTGATTACGTTCTTTCGCAATTTCATAAGGAATATCGTGAATAACGATGATGCCGTAAAAGATAACTAATGCTACGAAAATCAGTAGACCGAGTGCAAAGTAGTCTAAAAACATAACAGATCCTTGTAATGTTAGATGTTAGTTACAAATATACTACGCTATCATCCAAGTAATTGTTATAAAAATGATTTACCAATCTGAAAATAATATGTTGCTGCTAATAATGAGAATAAAATCACTGATGGATCTTATAAAATCCAATTGAACTTGAATAGGTTATTTCGGATTTCTTGCTGACAAGATGACAGTTCTGATTCAAACGATGCGCATAGCCATAATCATAACAACAAAAAATAAAGGATAAATGCGGATGTATATAGGTGAATTAGCGGCCATTGGCGCTGCGATGGTGTGGGCATGTGCGACATGGATCTATGGGCAATTTGGACATCGCTTCTCTGCGATGCAGTTGAACATTGTTAAGGGGGTTGTAGCCTCTGGCATGATGCTGTTGGTCATGCCGTTAATACCAATGCCTAAATTCGAACTGAGTGCTAACCATTTTGGGATCTTGGCGATCTCGGGAGTCATTGGTATCGCAGTTGGTGACAGTGCTTATTTTGCGGCATTAAAAAGAATTGGTGCCAATAAGACCTTGTTGCTGGAGTCTCTGGCTCCACCTCTTTCTGGTGTTTTGGCATTAATGTTTCTTGGCGCGGCACTCACTTTGCAAAGTTGGCTCGGTGTTGTGATAACAACCTTAGCGGTGACCTTTGTGGTCTTTCAGCCGTCGAAATCAGCGAATGGTAATGATATTTCTAATGACAAAGCACAGTGGGGTGGCATTGGATATGGGCTTATGGCAAGTGTTTGTCAGGCGTCGGGTGTGGTGATTTCCCACTACGCATTGGTGGCGGGTGACATTCCACCATTGTTAGGTGCTTTGATTCGCCTGACGATTGGCGTGTTTGCCGTAATGCTGATTATCCCTTTCGTTGAAAAGAAGCCGTACTCGTCGATAAAAAGAGATTTATGGGCAATGACCAAGCTCGATAAACTTTGGTTATTAGGGGCAATCTTTGTCGGGACGTTTCTCGCTCTATGGCTTCAGCAAGTGGCGTTGAAAAATGCTAACCCTGCGATTGCTCAAACATTAATAGCGACCAGCCCGGTCTTTATTTTGGTGATTTATGCGATTAGAGGAGAGAAGGTGTCAAAGCAAAGTATCATCGGGACACTTGCCGCATTAGGTGGAATCTCTTTGTTCTTTTATCAATAAGAGGCGGGCTTAGCTACAGACCTACAGACCTACAGACCTACAGACCTACAGACAGACGTGTTACTACTCTGTACACACTTGATTACGGCCGTTGGCTTTAGCTCGGTATAGGGCTTTGTCTGCACGATAGAAGGTACGCTGAGTATTTTCTCCATCGCGATGCAAAGTGATACCGATACTAACGGTTAAACCGCGCTCGCCGAGTATTTCATGCCACCCAAATTGGAAGATACGCTCTCGATAATTTTCAGAGTGCATTTCTGCTTTCGCAAGGTCAGTATTCTCAAGGATGACGAGGAACTCTTCTCCGCCAAACCTGACACATGACGCGCCTCTAAACTTAAAGTATGAACGCAGTTCTTGAGAAACGCTGACGATCGCTTTATCACCCACTAAGTGGCTCAGTTCATCATTGATTGACTTAAAGTGGTCGATATCGATAACCATTAATGCGAAAGGCGTTTCGTGTAGCAGTAGATCTTTCAGTTTCACATCTAACCAGCGACGGTTGTGTAACCCGGTCAGTGGATCGGTGAAAACATCTTGTTGTAGCTGAGCAACTGTATTTTTATGTTGCTCTGTTGTCTCTTTAAGCTCTTTGTTCTCTTGTTCGGAGAGAATGAGTTTAAGTTGTAATTCAAACCGAGATAGACGGCGCAGTTGGCTTGCACCGAGTTCGCTGATCGGGATCTGCTTCATCAGATCCGTTTCAATTCGGTAGCCTTTCTTCTCGTAGCTCAGCGCTTCTTCAAAACGACCTTGATTCAAACACACATCACTTAGAGAATCATAGAAGCGCTTCGCAAGCACAGGTGACGAGCCGGGCTTCACACGTTTGTGGGTGCTCGACAAGATCATACTTGCATAGTCTTGCTTTCCGGTCGCACTCAAGCAATGTGCTAACTCTAGACGAGTCATGGTCGCGAGCCAACTTGCTTGAGTACTGTTGGCTGGATATTGAATTTTTGACAGACAACGAAGCGCTTCATGGTGCTTTTTCTTAGCACGGAGCACTTTTGCTTGATACAACAGTATCTGAGCTGTGAGTAGCTTATCACTCACTAAAATGCTCAGTTCTTCGCATTCGTTCAGTAAGTCGCTGGCCGCCGTTATTCGGTTGAGCAGTAGCAGACTTGCTACCATATAAAGCTTGAATTTCAGACGAAGTGATCGACTGCTTATCGCGTGATCTATGCTATTGATTTTTTGGTAGTAGCGAAGAGCTCTGCTGTGGTCTCCGTAAGCGTCACACAGGTTCCCCATACCTAAGATAGCCATTACATATTCATCGATATGTCCGTGCTCAACGGCGATTGTCGATGAGCTGACGAATTCATTCAGTGCCGACGTGTAATCACCAATTTCAACCAAGCGATTACTTAAGCTGGTCTTTACAGTAAGAATATCTTCTATATCTGTAGGAAGGTGGAGTAGGTCGAGTGCCAGTTTTAATTCATCAATACTGGTTTGATTTTGTTGTAACTCGGCGCGGTACTCAGAGCTGATGATGTAACAGTGTGCTTGTTCTGTTTGTGTCGTCGAAACGTGTTGGCGAATATGATTCCAGAATATGATCGCCTCTTCACCCGATACCGATGAAGGATCTAGACCTGCATCTGTAATCTTGCTTAATAGGGTTTCCATCATTCTGTTACCTCAGCATCGTCTTCTTCTAGTTGTTCAAGAGTGAACGGGAACGTCAAAATATCGTTGAGGCTGACGGTCGGTCTCGAACCTTTTAATCCTTTTCTGTGCCATGGATAGATATCTAGCATGGTGGTCAGAGTTTTGAAGATCTGGTCAGCAGCTTCGTCTTTTTCGGAAAGCATAAGAGCCACACGTTCCGAACTTAGCCTTGCAATGAAGTCGTTCTGATTACACAAGGTATGTGCTATCTCGGTACAGACATCTAAGTAATCGGTATCGATGTGATGGAACATGATGATGCAGTGATTAGAGCGTTTAAGCTCCGTCTTAAATAGTACCAGTTTTTCCCACCAGAAGGTTTCGGAAACGACATAAGAGAGGTGCTTTTCCGGGTCGTGTTCGTGTTGACCTCGAATGCGGTTAATTAGCTTACGAGCTCTCTGTTCAAGCTGGCGTTTTGAACTGCGCGCTTTGTCTAAACCGACACGATTTGTTTGTTCTTTAAGCATGCCGGTAGAATATTGACGATACTTCTTAAAAGCGATCAATGCGGCTTCAAAATCTTGATTTTCTTCTGCGACTAAAGACTGTTGATAACAAATTTGGCTAAGCAGTTCGCCATTATCGAATTCGTTTGCTGACTCTTCTGCCAGCCTTAGCAACTCGGCGGCTTGTTCTGGCCTCTTTCTTAAGAGCTCCAGTCTAGCTCGACTGATGTAGGAATGCGCTTTCATCCATACAAGGTTGTGCTCTACTGCTAGCTTGTGCGCTTTGGCTGTGGCTCGTTCTGCATCATCCAAACGTTCAAGGCCAAGTAGGGCAAGGCCTCGAAAATCCCATACTTCAGCGTGCCAAGTATTATCTTTATATTCTTTTAGTGCTTCTTCTGCACCGTCGAGCACCGATAGCATTTCAACATAGTTGTTGAGCAGGTAGTAATCCCATGCGAGAAGTATTCTTGCTTTGCCTTCTAACCAACCAATGCGGCTGTTATTCGCTACTTTTACAGCGAGCTGGTGGGTAGAGCGTGCAAGTTTATATTCGTGAGTCATTCGCCAAATGTTGCCAAGGCCAATGAGGCATTCAATTTGAATCTCCACTTCATCAACCAGTGCAGATTGTTCTAATGCATTGATCCAGAACTGTTGGGCGGAGTAATACTTGGCTTGTCCCCAGAATTGGAGAGCGTGTAAGTGGAGAATTTCAGGGAGAAAATGATCGGTATCTAATCGGCTTTGGCGTTTGTAGGCTTCCTTGATGTATTTTAAACCTTTCTGGTAATCCATAAGGTTCCAACAACATCTCGCCATTAACATGAATGACTGGATAGCGCCCTCTTCAAACAGAACTTGCTCTGATCTGACTAGGCATTGTTGTGCAATCTCTAGGATCACCAATGGCTCAGAATCAACGCGAGTTTTGAGTTGTTCTAGTTCGGTTTCAAGAAGGTACTGATTTTTGTCCAAGGCTTAGATCCATAATTATCGAACATATTGATAACACAATCATTATAGGAGTGTGATTGATGATAAGCATCAATTATCTCTCGCTGAGCATAAAGGGGACACGTATCTTTTCCAATTCTGGGTGTTATCTCATGCTTTTGATTTGAAATCAATGAGTTCTAGAGCGCTTGTCTAGATGGTAAATTTCTATGAAAGCAATTGCTTAAGAGTTAATGGCTGCTCTGTCACACCTAAGCGTTGTGCTGCCGTCAACCCTTGCTTATCTTGGTAGCACAGATTGTGCCAAGATCTAAATATGTCGAGTAATGGAAGAATGCCCCCAGGACGAAGTTTACGTCTTGGCTCATTGATGAAGCTATCAAATAACAACTGAAAACGTTGTTGATAGAACTTTGTTTGCTGAATTGAAGCTGTATTAAACCACTGTTTTGGTTCTGGATTATTACCCGTTAGGTAGCAGATACCTTTTTGACTGTCACCTTGACTCGCGATAGCCCAACGATCGCGCCACCAACTCATATGAACGATGTCGATCTTTTCAAAATTTTGGTCATCTTGCCAACCTGAGTCTTCCTCTACATACATAAGGTCAACATTTTGACTCTGAATACGCGGCAAGCAAACGCTTAGAGCGGCAGATCTTAGTAATGGGTCTTGTGGCATATAGATCGTGACATGCTTATTCTCATCACACATATCAAGCACGTGTAGGAAGTGAGCATAGGAAGTATAAGGCGGTCGAATTAGCGCGCCCTTCGAAGGGTAACTGAATGTCGTGAGGTTCCCCATTGGATCCTCGACATTACCTCTCGCAAGAATCACTTGGTATTGCTGCTCAATGCGCTCTTTCAGTTTGTCAGACGGCTGAGGAAGTTCGAGATTCGCTTCTGAAGAGTGCTCTTTAGACACAAAGCGTGCAACGTCATCATAAGGGTTGTGATCAGCACTTCCAGATGGTTCTTCATTTTGAGAGTAATTTACGTGTTGGCAAAGGATGTAGCCAGAGTGTGCCTCGCCAGTCGCTATCCATACCACACCATTGTTGCTTTTCGGTTGCAGGCGTTGGTAGTGAGAAGCGAATTCGTAATCTTTAGCATGGTTGACCCAACGAGCATCGATCATCGCTAACTTGCGACGACAGCGACTGGCGATATGGTCAACATGATCATAGAAAGTCTTTGGATTGATCTCTAACTTTCTACAAATTTCACGTACTGAATACCCCATGAACAATAAGCCCATGAGGTTCTCTTGAAACTGAAGTTTTTTGTTGGATCCTGACCACTTATCAACGAAGGTTGATTGGCAGTCTTTGCATCTGTAACGCTGCCTATCGCCACTGTAGCCGAAGGCATGATAAAGATGTTTGTGGGTATGAACCGATAAGCCAAAGTTATCGCAATCATCATTACGACAAGCAGGGAGCCCGTCGCTGTGAAGTTGTCTTAGGCGATGAAGTTCGCTTAACACTTCACGATTGTTAAGTAAGGGGGGGAAAGCTCCACATTCACGACAAACCATCGCTGGACGCTTAGGGTTTGCGTGTTGCAAAACATACCGTTTTGCATCGCTCAAGCCAAAGTTGTCACACGCCAATGTTTTACAAAAGTTGAGTTGCAAACCATCCGCATCTTTTGGCAGCTTGTCGTTAGACACGATCTCCCCCTCGGGATTATTTGAGCAGCCAAGTGAGCTTGGCTGCGGGGTAACGCTTTTCAATGTATCTTATCAATTCGTTAGATGTTGATTGCAGTCTCTAGAGCAACTTTCATCATGTCGTTGAAAGATTTTTGACGATCTTCAGAGCTTAGTTTCTCACCACGGATGATGTGGTCAGATACTGTTAGGATAGTTAGAGCTTTAGCACCAAGATCCGCAGCAACACCGTAGATACCAGCTGCTTCCATATCAACACCAAGGATGCCTAGCTTTTCCATTTTTTCGAAAAGGTCAGCTTCTGGAGTGTAGAAAAGGTCTGCAGAGAATACGTTACCAACTTTAACTGGAACTTCTTGTGCACGTGCTTGGTTTACGGCTTCTTCTAGAAGACCGAAATCAGCGATTGCCGCGAAGTCATGGTTGTTGAAACGAATGCGGTTTACTTTTGAGTCAGTCGATGCACCCATACCGATAACAACGTCCATTAGTTTAACGTCATCACGTACCGCACCACAGCTACCTACGCGAATAACGTTCTTTACGCCGTACTCAGCAATTAGCTCATGTACATAGATGCAGCACGATGGAATACCCATACCGTGGCCCATTACAGAAACTTTCTTACCTTTGTAAGTGCCTGTGTAACCAAACATGTTGCGAACGTCACAAACTTGCTTCACGTCATCAAGGAATGTTTCTGCAATGTATTTTGCGCGAAGCGGGTCGCCTGGCATAAGTACAGTTTCTGCGAAATCACCAGCTTGAGCATTAATATGAGGTGTAGCCATGGTCGTTCTCCAAAGTTTTAACGGTAATTATAGGAACAGGGTTTTATTAATTACCGATTCTGTTGAATTGAATTCGTTTTGTTGAGGCAATATTAGCGAGTTAAAACGAGGCTCCGTGAGATGTTTGTCACAAATTTACTCTACCTTTAAAGTATTATTCATATAGATAACCAAATATGTTGAAAGTTTAGAGGCAATCGATTTTGTGTGGTTAAATTACGCTATGTCCAGAAGAAAAACGACAAATAAAGGCCTGTTGCATATCAGCTTGGAGCAACAATACGTTGTCGCGACGTTTGATCAGCGATAATCTAAACTTTGATTAAAAGACAAACCAAGGAATTGTATGTCGTATTGCGCTAACTCGACGCCTTTGCACTCAATGAGAACACAGATACGTAAGGTAGCTTTACCTCTAGTGAGGGTCACCTTGCTTGTGGCAGCGATGGCTTCGTCGTATGTGTCTGCGGCGACCTTTGTACTGCCTCCGGCTGAAAGCCGCATCGTCGGCAGAATACAACAACACGAAGTGGCTGCTGGCGAAACGTTGGCTATCATTGCTAAGCAATACGATATTGGTTTTCTCTCTTTAATGGCGGCAAACAAAGGCGTTGATCCTTTTCTTCCGGCTGAAGGTTATGTGTTAAGTATCCCTAGCCGTTTGATTCTGCCGGATACGCCGAGAAAAGGCATTGTGATTAACCTTGCCGAGTTAAGGTTGTACTTCTTTGAACCTGAGAAAAATCAGGTGCACGTATTTCCTGTTGGCATCGGTCGAGTGGGGCGAGATACCCCAGAGATGATCACTAAGATAAGCCAAAAAAGACCCAACCCGACTTGGACGCCTCCAAACTCAATTCGTAAAGAGTATCTAGAGAAAGGGATTGAGCTACCAAAAGTGGTTCCTGCTGGGCCGGAAAACCCTCTGGGCGAGTATGCATTACGACTTGCTTATGGTGCAGGTGATTATCTGATACACGGTACCAATAAAGACTTTGGGATAGGCTTGCGAGTCAGCTCCGGCTGTATCCGCATGGAACCTAAAGATATTGAGTGGCTTTTTGAGCAGGTTAGTCGTGGTGAGCAAGTCACAATAATCGATGAGCCTATCAAAGTGTCTTTAGAGCCAGATAGGAGCGTGTTTGTTGAAGCTCACGAACCATTGACGCGAAGCGACGGCTCTAAGAAATTATTGCAAATCCCCGTTGAATTAAAATGGTGGCTTGAAGATGCAGATCTACCAAATTCAAAAGCGAAAGCGGTGATATTTGCTCAAAATGGCGTGCCTGTTGAGATAGCACCACCTGTGATTGAGTTCTAATTTGATTGCCTCTTCTGTAATAAGGGGCGTTTATCTTTGTTTACTCGAATTAATGCCTTTTATTCGAATTAGTAACGCCCAAAAAAAGCACCACATCCGTTAAGAGGTGGTGCTGTCTATTTACTGCATTTTGCGACTGATTTAATCTACAGCTTAATCGCACTGAGCTCTCAAACTATTTAGTGTAAGACTCTGCGATGTTGTCGATACGGTCGTTAGCACGATCCGCTTCTTCTTTTGCTGCCATAGCGGCTGCAGCTGCTTCTTGAGCTTTCATTTCAGCTGCCGCTTTATCGCCTTTAAGTGCTTCAACTTCACTGGTTAGCTCAGCAACTTGGTTAGTCAATTGATCCATTTGTGACATTGCAGCTTCTTCTGGCTCAGAAGAACAACCAGCTAAAATGAAAACTGAGGCTGCAGCTGCGATTAACGTCTTATTCATAAGAACTCCTTACTTATTTATCATCAAAAGATGCGCTATACATTCTTTATCATATAGTCGCTTCATTAATGATTGTAGCGACTAATTTTTTAACTGCAAAAACAATAACTAGAGAAATTACTAAATTTTTGAGGTAATTAGCTGAGCGTCACGTTATGTCTCGTTTATGAGATGGAGGGGTGAGAGCCGGTTTTGATGTGTTTGGAGAGTTATTTCTTTGCGAGCAATGCATACAATGTTCTAGCAAACGAGAGATAAAGGGATAAATTTTCTGTGATCTCTATCCTTATAAAGTACTTTCGCGGTATCATGTCACGTTAAATTAATTTTATTCAATACCATCATGACTGGAGAGTCCTTTGCACTTTAAAGATTTAGGCTTAGATAACCGCTTACTGAAGAACTTAAAACATTACGACTTCAAGAAGGCGACAGAGATCCAATCAAAAGCGATCCCTGTTGCTATTGCTGGTAAGGATCTATTGGCTTCATCAAAAACGGGATCAGGAAAAACATTGGCGTTTGTGTTGCCAATGATTCATAAAGCATTAAAAACAAAAGCGTTTTCTGCTAAAGATCCTCGTGGTGTAATTTTGGCTCCTACTCGTGAGCTAGCAAAACAAGTTTATGGCGAGCTGCGTAGCATGCTTGGTGGTCTGTCTTACGAAGCGACACTTATTTTGGGTGGTGAAAACTTTAACGACCAAGTTAAGGCTTTGCGTAAGTACCCTCGCTTTATTGTTGCGACTCCAGGCCGCCTTGCGGATCACCTTGAGCACCGCTCACTGTTTTTAGATGGTGTTGAAACGCTGATCCTTGATGAAGCTGACCGTATGCTAGATTTAGGTTTCGCACCTGAATTGCGTCGTATCGCGAACGCAGCTAAACACCGTCGCCGTCAAACGTTGATGTTCTCTGCGACACTTGATCACGCGGAAGTGAACGACATTGCAAATGAAATGCTAGATTCGCCTAAACGCATCTCAGTGGGTGTTTCTAACGAACAGCACCTTGATATCACTCAGAAGTTTTACCTATGTGACCATCTAGATCATAAAGAAGCAATTCTGGATCGTGTTATTGAAGAAGCTGAATACCGTCAGGTGATGATCTTCACGGCAACTCGTGCTGATACTGATCGCCTAACCGAGAAGTTAAACGAGAAGAAGCTTAAAGCGGTGGCATTGAGCGGTAACCTAAACCAAACGCAACGTAATGCAATCATGAGCCAGTTCGAGCGTGCGGTTTACAAGATCTTGGTAACAACAGACGTTGCTTCACGTGGTATCGATATTCCAAACGTAAGCCATGTTATTAACTTTGACATGCCTAAGCATACAGAAGAGTACGTGCACCGCGTTGGTCGTACTGGTCGTGCGGGTAACAAAGGTGATGCAATCTCTTTGGTTGGTCCAAAGGATTGGGATAGCTTCAAGCGTGTTGAGCTTTACCTTCAACAAGATCTTACCTTCTCTGTACTTGAAGGACTAAAAGGTAAGTTCAAAGGTATTAAGCCGCGTAAACCTGCTTTTGCTAAAGGCGGGCCTGCGAAGAAGAAAACCAATACTCAAGCTAAGAAGACGCCGAAGAAACCGGTTAAGCGCGATAAGAGCTTCCACAAGAATGTGGCAGTGGGTGATACAGTATTTATCCCTAAGAAGAAAGTTGCGCCAAAAACTGACGACGAGTAATCAACTCGTGTGAGCTAAAAGATGATGTTTATAAAAACAGATCTTTATACAAGCTAGCGTAAACAAAAACCGCCTATGAAGGGCTAATGCCGTTCACTTAAGAGTGAACGGCATTTTTGTTCTTAGCATACCGTTGT
>NZ_JBFSTC010000039.1:0-42387 GCF_041466605.1 Vibrio sp. 10N.247.310.17
AGCTCGGAAGGATCCTTCAACCGATCACTTTGGCTTTAACTGATCGGCATTAGGCCTTGGGTCGCTTTATTTTTATCGGCAGCTTCTTGGCTCCCATCAGCTTACTTAGCGAAAGCGGTCAATTCGCTTCAAAATTCATTTTAGTTCATTCAAAACGTCACCTAACTGTCATTTCAGGGGCATACCTTGAGCCTTAACTGAATAAGGATTGTTAAGGAGATCGTATGCGTACTATCGAACCGATTGTCCGCTGGGATGTGGCATTTTCTGTTTTCTGTTTGAAGAACCGTTATAGCGGGCAACATGCAACACTGAGTAAAGCGGTGTCTCATACCGGGGATGGTCACTTATATGTGTTGATCGCTCTGATTGCGCTGTTAGCTGATGGCTATACAGGTCGTGAATTTTTAATGGTTGGTCTAGCCGCTTTTGCGATAGAGCTGCCGATTTATTGGTTAGCCAAGAACACTCTTAAGCGCCGTAGACCCGCTGAATTCTCTTCATTGCTTCACTCTCACATTGTGCCATCAGATAAATACAGCCTGCCTTCTGGGCATTCCGCTGCTGCATTTGTTATGGCGACTCTAATCGGACATTTTTATCCAAGTCTCTATCTCTTTAGCTTGATTTGGGCGACAGCGATTGCTGGCTCTCGAATCCTACTCGGTGTGCACTTTTTAACGGATGTCTTAATTGGTGCAGCGTTAGGTATAGCGTGCACAAGCCTAGCCATTTACTTCATTTTATAGCGCTTAGTCGTATGGTTGTTTGTTCTGTTGTTCATATTAAAAAGACACAGGCAAAGACAGCAGCGCTCGAATTGTTAATCTTCAAGGAACCTGAATGAAAATTTTATATGGCGTACAAGGTACAGGGAATGGTCACATCGCTCGTGCGAGAGCAATGGCCGTCGCTTTTCGTCAGAAAAATATCGATGTCGACTTTCTGTTCTCTGGGCGTGACGAGAGTAAATTCTTTTCGATGGAAGCATTTGGCAATTATCAGACCCGCAGCGGCTTAACTTTTTACAGCGAGCAGGGGAAGGTTAAATACGGCAAGACATTCATCGAGAACAACATCTGGCGATTTCTCCGCGAGGTTAACCAGCTCGATCTTACGCCTTATGATTTAGTGATTAATGATTTTGAACCTGTGACTGCATGGGCGGCTAAGAGACAAGGTGTGCCGTGTATTGGTATAAGCCACCAGAATGCGTTCCGCTATGATGTACCTAAAGAAGGGGGCAACTGGATTGAACATTCCGTTATTCAACATTTCGCCCCAACTGAGCACTCTATTGGTTTGCACTGGTATCACTTTGAACAGCCAATATTGCCACCTATCGTTCACACGCCTGCGTGTGATGAGCGAGCTAAAGCAACACAAGACTTCACCTTGGTTTATCTACCATTTGAGGATCTTGATGCTATCTCTGAGTTGTTGATGAAGTTTGTTTCTCATCACTTTGTCTGTTATCACCCGAATGTGATTGAGCATAGCCGAGTCGAAAATATAGAGTTCAAACCACTCAGTCATGCCGGCTTCCAATTCGATCTCAATCAGTGCTCTGGTGTGGTGGCCAACGGCGGTTTTGAATTGCCATCTGAAGCCTTAACTTTAGGTAAGAAGTTGCTTCTTAAGCCTCTTGAGGGACAGTTCGAACAACAAAGTAATGTGGCGACGCTTGAAGCGCTCGGGTTGGCTCAAACCATGAGCTTTTTAGACGCGGCTACCTTGCGTGGTTGGCTCGGTGAAAAGCAGGCAGAAGTGGTCACTTATCCCGACGTGGCAAGTGTGCTTGTTGAGTGGGTGTTAGCGGGCAATTGGTCCAACCAAGATGACTTAAGAAAGCAACTTTGGGACAAGGTAGATTTTCCTAGTTATGCATCGCTCACGTAACTCATAAGTGTTATTTCTGAATTGGCTGGTTGAACGATTCATGAGTTCAATAATTTGTAACAAATGTAACCAAAACGATAGAACAGCTAAATAAGTCGAAATGAAACTCATAAGTGACGCATTTTATGTTTTTTTATAACTCCATAAGCAACTGATTTTTAGGTGTTGTTTAATCATTAAGGTAAAATTAAATTATTCTTTATCAATCTTGTTGGTAGCTCGAGATTTATTGGTTAATAGTAATGGCAATCCGAAAAACATCGGTCTGATAAATATAAGAATTAGTGGTTATCTATTCCCACACCATTACCAATTTAACCCTGTCGAACCGACAAGAGGCAACTTGAATGTTAGAGAAAAAAGACGCAATGAGTGCAATTGCAAGCTACAGAATGGAAAGCACACTTCGTGGAGTCGACTTAAATCTTTTGACTGTATTTGATGCAGTTATGCAAGAGCAAAATATTACACGTGCAGCTCATAATCTAGGCATGTCTCAACCAGCTGTAAGTAATGCTGTTGCTCGTTTGAAAGTAATGTTCAACGACGAGCTATTCATGCGTCAAGGTCGTGGTATTCAACCGACTCAACGTGCTCGTCAGTTGTTTGGCCCAATCCGCCAAGCGCTGCAGTTAGTACGCAACGAATTACCAAGTTCTGTATTCTCTCCAGAGTCGTCTTCTCGTCTGTTCAAACTTGCAATTTGTAGCCCTTGCGACATGCGTTTTGCACCTAAGATTATGTCGACAATCAACGACCAAGCACCTAGCGTTAATCTGCACATGGATGCGGAATTTGACCGTCAACTTTCTGAGCGCATGCGTTACCAAGAAATTGACTTCGTTATTGATTACTCGCGTTTTGATGAGCAAGGTTTCTCAAGCACTGAAATCTTCCAAGATGAATTGGTTGTGGTCGCTTCTGCTTCTCACCCACGCATCAACGGTGAAGTTTCAGCGGCAGAGTTACTTAACGAAAAGCACGCTAAACTGTCTCGCATCCATGGTCAACGTAGCTTCTCTGAGCAAGCTTACCGTGACCTCGATTGCACACCTTTCTACGAAGGTACGAGCTTAAGCAACGTACTTTACGTTGTTGGTCAATCTGAACTTGTGACGATAGCTCCTCGTTGGATGGTAGAACATGCAGCAAACAAAGATCAGCTTCAGATTCTAGATTTCCCATTCGATAATGCGGCGATTTCTGGCTTCCTTAGCTGGCACGAATCAAGTGAAAAGGACAAAGGACACATCTGGTTACGAGATCAGTTAATGATGATCTGTGGCGAAGTAGTGGCGCTTAACTAGACACTAATTTCTATGATTTATAAGCCCTAAGCTAGGAGTCTAGCTTAGGGTTTTTTTGTACCTGCTATTTTTGTTGATAGAAAACTTAGCGTGAGACGTACTATTACTTATAACTTTGAGCTTCATCAGTTGCCTTTTCCATGATCAGAGGTACACTTGTGCGCTCAAAAAAGCTTACAGGTGTAAGCCAAAGGTAAAGAGATGGCCAATTTAGATTTTCATATCGTAAAAAGACTTCGTGACCAAATTGCCCAAGGTGGCAACCGTACAGCTTTGAAGCACAAAGTAGGCAATGTATGGCAAGGTATTAGCTGGGAACAATTTGGACAACAAATCGATACGCTTTCATTAGCGCTATTGGCTCAAGGATTGAGAGTTCAGGATAAGATCGGTATCTTCTCGAACAATATGCCTCAGTGGACTGTGGCTGACTTCGCATCCTTACAAGCGCGTCTTGTAACGGTACCAATCTACCCAACCAACACAGCGGCGCAGTCTTCTTACATTATCCAAAATGCAGATGTGAAGATCTTATTCGTTGGCGAGCAAGCTCAGTTCGATGCGGCGGTTAGCCTTTTTGAAGAGTGTGAACAGCTAGAAGTTGTTGTGGCGATGTCTGATGATATCGATCTGCAAGGACATCGCTTTGCCGTCTCTTGGAAAGAGTTCATGGCTCGTGGTGTTGAAGAGCAGCGAGCTGAGCTTGATGTTCGTCTTGCGGATGCCAGCATGGATGACTTACTGACGCTTATCTATACCTCTGGTACAACGGGCCAGCCTAAAGGTGTAATGCTTGATTACACTAATGTTGGCTATCAACTAAAAGGCCATGATGAGCGTCTCAGCTTAAGCAAAGACGACGTCTCATTGTGTTTCTTACCTCTATCACATGTATTTGAACGCGCTTGGACTTTCTATGTCCTTTATAAAGGCGCAACCAACTGCTATTTGCAAGACACCATGCAAGTTCGTGACGCACTGAGTGATGTTAAACCAACGGTTATGTCTGCTGTTCCTCGCTTCTACGAGAAGATTTTCTCAGCGATTCACGAGAAAGTATCTAAAGCACCGTTTATTCGTAAAGTACTCTTTACTTGGGCGGTGAACATGGGCGCGAAGCTTTCTGTTTGTCATCAAGAAGGTCGTACACCATCATTCATGCTGAAGAAGAGCCATGCGCTTGCTGACAAGCTTGTGTTATCTAAACTGCGAGCTCTGTTAGGTGGTAACATCAACTTCATGCCATGTGGTGGCGCGAAGCTTGATGAAACCATTGGTCGCTTCTTCCACGCGATTGGTATCAATGTAAAACTTGGCTACGGCATGACAGAAACCACGGCAACAGTATCGTGCTGGGATGACCGTTGTTTTAACCCTGATTCGATCGGTATGTCGATGCCGGGCGCTGAAGTGAAAATTGGCGCTAAGGATGAGATCCTTGTTCGTGGCCCAATGGTGATGCGTGGCTACTACAAGATGCCAGAAGAGACAGCTAAGACATTTGACGAGCATGGTTTCCTAAAAACGGGTGATGCGGGTCATTTTGATGAAAATGGTAATCTATTCATTACTGATCGCATCAAAGAATTAATGAAGACTTCTGGCGGTAAGTACATTGCACCGCAAGTGGTTGAAGGCGCAATTGGTAAAGATCACTTTATCGAGCAGATTGCTGTTATCGCTGATACGCGCAAATTCGTTTCTGCACTGATTGTTCCTTGTTATGACTCGCTAGAAGAGTATGCCAAAGAGCTTAATATCAAATATCATGACCGTGTGGAACTTGTTAAAAATCACCAAATAGTAGAAATGCTAGAGAAACGTGTGAATGACTTACAACAAGAGCTAGCGAAGTTTGAGCAAGTGAAGAAGTTCAAGTTGCTGCCAAAAGCATTTTCTATGGATGATGGTGAGCTAACACCGACCCAGAAACTGCGTCGTAAGGTTATTAACGATAAGTATCAAGACGAAATCGAAGAAATGTACAACGAAAAGCCTAAAGATAAGTAGTTTTCTGTTTAGATAAATTTTCAGTTGTTTAAAAATCCCTCTACGAATGTGATTGCATTTTTAGGGGGATTTTTTGTTCTAATGACACAACACAATGTGCGAAAGCGCACACCAACAAGCTCGCTGTTTATCGATAAATAGCGATCTGTTGAAATATTAAGTGCTTTTTTTTATCAAGTAGGCAGTGTTTAAACCTAGTGTGAAAGCCTGTATTGGGTTTTATTTGATGCTTTGAGCTAATAGTTGGTTTTTTGGCACAGTTGCCGAATAACAGGCGTTAGACCAGATGATAATAAAGCGTTAAAGTTGTTTCGTATTACTGTTTGTTGTTATCACAACAGACAGCCATAGCCGAAAAAGTGGAAGTATTTCGAATTAGGCTACGAATAAGCCCTAGACTATGAAAAACCAGCCCAACATGTTCACCAAATGTGATTGGAAACTGGTGAGGAGAGCAATATGACAACAAAACCTGAAACAGCCATGTCATCCGGCGCTGAAATGTTATCCGGCGCTGAGATGGTGGTGCAGTCTCTAATTGAAGAGGGTGTAGAACAAATCTTTGGTTATCCAGGTGGTTCTGTACTTGATATCTACGATGCGCTGCATGCTAAAACTGCTGAAATTAAACACGTATTAGTACGACACGAACAAGCCGCTACCCACATGGCAGATGGCTATACTCGTTCTACCGGTAAGCCGGGTGTAGTACTTGTGTGTTCTGGGCCAGGTGCGACCAATACCGTTACTGGTATTGCAACAGCCTACATGGACTCAATCCCAATGATTGTTATTTCTGGTAACGTACCAAATAACCTTATTGGTAACGACGCCTTCCAAGAGTGTGACATCGTTGGTGTATCACGCCCGATCGTTAAACACAGCTTCCTCGTTAAGAAAGCGGAAGATATCCCTGAAGTCGTTAAAAAAGCATTCTATATTTCAACGACAGGACGTCCAGGTCCTGTGGTTATTGACCTGCCAAAAGACATTTTAAACCCACAAATTAAGCTTCCTTATGAATACCCAGAAACGATCAAAATGCGTTCATATAACCCAACGGTTACGGGTCATAAAGGTCAGATCAAAAAGGCGCTAAAAGCCCTTCTTGAAGCGAAGAAACCGGTACTTTATGTCGGTGGTGGTGCGGTTATTTCTGAGGCAGATAAGCCGCTGTTAAAATTAGCAGAGGCACTGAATTTACCCGTGGTAAGTACCCTAATGGGGCTTGGCGCTTTCCCTGGTACTCATAAGAACTCTTTGGGTATGCTGGGCATGCATGGTTTGTATGAAGCCAATATGGCGATGCACAATGCGGACTTGATCTTTGGTATTGGCGTACGTTTCGATGATCGAACGACCAATAATCTAGATAAATACTGTCCTGATGCGAAGATCATGCACATTGATATCGATCCATCTTCTATCTCTAAGAACGTTAAAGTGGATCTTCCGATTGTAGGTTCAGCGGAAAAAGTACTAGAAAGCATGGTTAACCTGCTTATTGAGCAAGGTGGAACTAACGATGCAGAAGCGATGGAAAGCTGGTGGAGTGAAATTAAACAGTGGCAAGAACGTGACTGCTTAGCGTATGACAAAACGTCGGGTCGAATTAAGCCACAACAAGTTATTGAAACACTGCATAAAGTAACCAATGGCGATGCCTATGTTGCTTCTGATGTAGGTCAACACCAAATGTTTGCTGCTTTGTACTACCCGTTTGACAAGCCGCGCCGCTGGATTAACTCTGGTGGTCTAGGCACGATGGGCTTTGGCTTACCTGCTGGTATGGGCGTTAAGTTTGCGAAACCTGATGAAGAAGTTGTGATTGTTACTGGTGACGGCAGTATTCAAATGAATATCCAAGAGCTGTCGACTGCGCTGCAATACAATATTCCGGTTAAGATTATTAATCTTAACAACCGTTTCTTAGGCATGGTGAAACAGTGGCAAGACATTGTTTATCAAGGTCGTTACTCTAATTCATATATGGACTCTGTTCCTGATTTTGCTGCTATCGCTGAGGCTTATGGCCACGTTGGCATGCGTATTTCATCTCCGGATGAATTGGAATCAGGTTTGGAAAAAGCACTGGCGATGAAAGACCGTTTGGTATTTGTCGATATTAGTGTGGATGACACCGAGCACGTATACCCAATGCAGATCAAAGGCGAGGGTATGGATAACATGTGGCTAAGCAAAACGGAGAGAACATAATATGAGACACATCCTTTCACTATTAATGGAAAACCAACCAGGTGCACTATCTCGTGTGGTTGGCTTGTTTTCTCAGCGTGGCTACAACATCGAGTCTTTGAATGTATCCCCTACGGATGATCCAACGCTTTCTCGTCTGAATGTCACCACTAACTCGAGCGAAATGCAGCTTGAGCAGATCCAAAAACAGCTACACAAGTTAATCGACGTACTTAAGGTACAAGAAGTGTCTGAGCTTGAGCATATCGAGCGTGAACTTCTGATGGTAAAAGTACGCGCTAGCGGCTTTGCTCGCGCTGAAGTGAAACGCACAGCGGATATATTCCGTGGTCAGATTGTTGATGTGACGGCTTCTCAATATACGGTTCAAATGGCGGGTACGAGCGAGAAACTGGATGCTTTCATTCAGGCATTGTCTGAAGTAACGGAAGTACTTGAAGTGGCTCGAAGTGGGGTTGTTGGCATCGCACGTGGTGAACGAGCGTTGAAAGCCTAACGAAGAAAGATTTAAAGCTGCTTTTAAGCTAAAATTGATCATTTAATCGTTTGAAAAAGATAGCGATTTTACTGATACGAACGGCCCTTAATTTGGGCCGTTTTTGCTTTCTGGAAGTCGCTATCGTTTATCCACAAAGTTTATATGATTAGACTAAAGTCTAATGCTCTCGATGATTTGAACTAAACTGAACGATAACCATACAGTCTGATTGAAAGAGGCGTGGTATGTTTGTCGATTTTTTAGTGAGGTTAACCATAGGTACATTAGCCGTTCTTGGCTTTCAACTGAGTGCATTGTATTTTTTACCTATGGTTGTGCTACTCAATACTCATCACAAAGAATTTTTTGGGTGGTAGTTCAGCCGTAATGCTGGAAATAAAAAACGGAGCTATTAGGCTCCGTTTTTATGTGGTTAGAATCTATCTTGACATTATGCGGCTTCGATAACTTCTTCAATTCGCTTCATTGAACTTAACAGGTGTTGATCCAATAGTTCTGTCGCTTGATCGACATTTTTAGCAAGTACCAGCTTCATGATCATTTCATGCTCATCAATATTGAACAGATCATCAGATGCGCTTTTCGCTGACATCGCTAGGAAGCGGTAGCGTTTTACTTGATTGATAAGATCATCAAAGAACTTAAACATGTTCTCTGAGTCTGCGCCTTCAAGTAACGCTGCATGAAACTGCTGGTGACGTTCTTCCCACTCAACACAATCAAACTCTTCTGAGACATATTGTATGCGTGATAGCTTGTGGTAGGAGGTTAATACTTCCAGTTCCCAGCTTTCATCGCCTGCTGAAATTGCCTTTTTAAGCAGAACAGAAGAGACAACACGAAGGCTTTCATATAGGTCATTGAGTTCTTTCTTTGATACCGGTGATACCCAGCAGCCTTTTTGTGGCTCTAGCTTTACGTATTTACTCCAAGATAGCTGCACTAAGGCTTCGCGAATTGGAGATGCGCCGACGTTGTATCGTGCTTTGAGATCAGCGACAACGAGTTTTTTACCTGGGGTTAATTCACCATTGAGAATATCTTGGCGAATCATCTTTGATACTTTGTCAGTAAGCGTAGGACTAGACATTACAAACCTCACGTATATTTGATTTCTAGTCTGCTAATCCGTTTCTTAGGAAGAGTTTATTGGAGTTTAACAGTACGTAGTTCTAATGTGATTGATAATACAGCGTACTGAAAAGTTAGGCAAGATTTTGTTTCATAAAAAAAGAGGGCCGAAGCCCTCTTTTATATTTTATGCGAATCGGTTCATTCTTATAGAACGTGAACAGATGCTGTGTTTGTAGTACCAGAAGCGACTAGAGCACCAGAAACCATAACTACGATGTCGCCTTTGTTACCTAGGCCAGATTGTAGAGCGATTTCTTTACCGTTGATGTAGAACGCGTCTGTGTTCTCGATAGAGTCAACAAGAACTGGCTTAACACCTTTAGTAAGAACTAGCTGTGCAGCTGTCTTTTCGTTAGTTGTTAAAGCAAGGATGTTTGCAGTTGGGAAGTACTTACGTACTGAACGTGCAGACTTACCGCCTTCAGTTGCAACAACGATTAGAGGAGCAGCTAGCTTCTCTGCTGTGTCTACAGCGCCTTTACATACTGCTTCAGTGATGCGTAGACGTGGGCTGTCTAGACGAGAACCTAGCTCAGCTTTAAGAGCTGAATCAGTACGGTTCGCGATTTGAGCCATGATAGTAACAGCTTCAACTGGGTACTTACCTTTAGCAGTTTCACCAGAAAGCATTACTGCATCAGTACCATCCATGATTGCGTTCGCAACGTCACCCGCTTCTGCACGAGTTGGACGTGGGTTGCTGATCATAGAGTCAAGCATTTGAGTTGCAGTGATAACCATCTTACGTGCGCGGTTACACTTCTCGATCATCATCTTCTGAGCGAAGATTACTTCTTCAGCTGGGATTTCAACACCTAGGTCACCACGAGCAACCATGATGCCGTCAGAAGCTTCAAGGATTGAATCGAAGTTATCTACACCTTCTTGGTTTTCAATCTTAGAAATGATGTGGATGTTCTCGCCGCCGTTAGCGTTTAGAAGCTCACGGATTTCTTTAACGTCTTCTTCTTTACGAATGAAAGAAGCAGCTACGAAATCAACGCCTTGCTCGCAACCAAACTTAAGGTCAGCTTTGTCTTTCTCAGAAAGAGCTGGAAGTTGAACAGAAACGCCAGGAAGGTTAACACCTTTGTTTTCGCCTAGAGCACCGTTGTTAAGAACTTTACACTTAACTTCAGTTTCTGTTGTTGCGATAACTTCCATTTCGATTAGGCCATCATCAACAAGGATAGTGTTACCTGCTGTTAGGTCCTTAGCGAAACCTAGGTAAGTTACTGCTACTACATCTTTGTTACCAACAACTGTTGCGTCAGTTGTGAAAGTGAACTCTTGACCAGCTACTAGATCTACGTCGTTACCATCTTCAAGTTTGATAGTACGGATTTCTGGACCTTTAGTATCTAGAAGGATCGCAAGTTGCTCACCATTGTTTTCCATTACTTTACGGAAGTTCGCGATACGAGTGCCGTGCTCTGCGAAATCACCGTGAGAGAAGTTAAGACGCATAACGTTCATGCCAGCATCTACTAGTTCAGTTAGCTTCTCTACAGATTCAGTTTTAGGGCCAATCGTACATACGATTTTGGTCTTTTTCATGGAAGGTACTCTCCGGTAAGTATTGTTACAATTTGAAATTTATTTAAGTTCTGAAGATTGGTCCGCTACATCAACATTTTGTGCCTGTTGTGTAAAAGCGCGGGACTTCCAATATGTCCTTCAGAGTTGTAAGTCTTTCATCAATTTTAGTCATTTTATGACCAAAAGATTTTGATTCAATATCGGTTTTCTGTGACTTACCCCACTATATAGGCGGTAAGTTGCAAAAAAATAACAGTCAGTTTTGTAATTTTTTTTCTTTTCGGGTGCGGATTCTACCACCTAATGAGTTCAATATCACTGCTTAACAATTGTCTTAGGACAAGGTTTTATCGCTATTTATTAATTTTTTGGATCAAAATAAATGGACTAAATAGTTTCGTTGTAACTATAATATGTTTCACATCGAAACTTAATGGCCTTTTTTAAATGTCGAAACGAAACACCCAGCTCAGAAGACATGCAATTTCTAACCTAGTGAATGAAAAAGGGGAGGTTAGTGTTGATGAATTATCCGCTAAGTTCGAAACCTCAGAGGTCACGATTAGAAAGGACTTGGCGTCTTTAGAGAAAAACGGTCAGCTTTTGCGCCGTTATGGTGGTGCGATTTCATTACCGAAAGAGGTTGTGAACGAAGAGCTGGGTCCACAAGTTTCGACTCGAAAGATTTCATTAGCGAAAGCCGCGGCAGATTTAATTCGCGACCATAATCGCATTGTGATCGATAGCGGTAGCACGACAGGGGCGCTAATTCAGCAGCTCAATAGCAAGCGTGGTTTGGTTGTGATGACCAACTCGTTGCACGTTGCTAATGCACTTAATGAGTTGGAAAGCGAACCAACACTGCTAATGACCGGCGGCACTTGGGATACCCATTCGGATTCTTTCCAAGGCAAAGTCGCAGAGTCAGTACTTCGTGCTTACGATTTTGATCAACTATTTATTGGGGCTGATGGTATCGACCTTGATAGAGGCACGACCACGTTCAATGAATTGGTTGGTCTAAGTAAAGTAATGGCTGAAGTGTCACGAGAAGTGATCGTGATGGTTGAGTCGGAAAAGGTGGGACGAAAGATCCCGAACTTAGAGCTGGCATGGGAGCACATTGACATCTTAATTACCGATACAGACTTAGGCGAAGAATCCAAAGCAAGTATCGAATCACATGATGTTCGTGTGATCTTGACTGATCCAGCGTAAAAACAAATTTAAGTATTATGCATTTACCTTCCTATAATTGATCTTGATAAAGATCTGGCCTTTGCTTGCTGCCAATAGGAATAAAACGAAATTGATGGAGTGAAACTATGTGTGGAATTGTTGGTGCAGTAGCACAGCGTGATGTAGCCGAAATTTTAGTAGAAGGCCTTCGCCGCCTAGAATACCGAGGCTACGATTCAGCGGGTGTCGCTGTAGTTGATAGCGAATCTAACCTAACTCGTGTACGCCGCCTTGGTAAAGTACAAGAGCTAGCAGACGCAGTCGATCAACAACATGTTATTGGCGGTACTGGTATAGCTCATACACGTTGGGCGACACACGGTGAGCCTTCTGAAGCAAACGCACACCCACACATGTCTGGTGATATTGCTGTTGTACACAATGGTATTATCGAAAACCACGAAGCACTGCGTGCTCTTCTTCAAGAGCGTGGTTATGTGTTTACTTCACAAACGGATACTGAAGTTATCGCTCATCTTGTTGAGTGGGAACTTCGCACGTCAGCTTCTTTGGTTGAAGCTCTGCAAAAAACAGCAAAACAATTAGACGGTGCATACGGCACAGTGGCGGTTGATCGTAAAGATCCTAGCCGTATCGTTGTTGCTCGTTCTGGTAGCCCAATCGTTATCGGTTTTGGTGTGGGCGAGAACTTCCTTGCTTCTGACCAACTAGCGCTATTAAGCGTAACTCGTCGCTTCATGTACTTAGAAGAGGGTGATGTTGCTGAGGTGACTCGTCGTGATGTAACAGTATTTGATGTAGCGGGCGAGCGTGTAGAGCGTGAAATCGTTGAATCAAACGCAGAACACGATGCAGGTGATAAAGGTCAATACCGTCACTTCATGCAGAAAGAGATCTTTGAGCAGCCAACAGCGCTGATCAACACAATGGAAGGTCGTATCTCTGACACTTCTGTAATCACTAATGCAATCGGTGTTAAAGCGGAAGAGATCCTAAGCAAGGTAGAACACGTGCAGATCATCGCATGTGGTACGTCTTACAACTCAGGCATGGCAGCTCGTTACTGGTTTGAGTCTCTAGCAGGCGTAAGCTGTGACGTAGAGATTGCCTCTGAATTCCGTTACCGTGATTTCGTTGTTCGCCCGAACAGCCTATTGGTGACTCTGTCTCAGTCTGGTGAAACGGCGGATACGCTTGCTGCACTTCGTCTTGCAAAAGAAAAAGGTTACATGTCGGCAATGACTATCTGTAACGTTGCGGGTTCTTCGCTAGTTCGTGAATCTGATTTTGCCTTCATGACTCGCGCAGGAACTGAGATCGGCGTTGCTTCAACTAAAGCCTTCACGACACAGCTAGCGGCTATGCTGATGATGGTAACGTCAATTGGTCGTCTACAAGGTCGCATCAATGAAGAGAAAGAAGCTGAGATCGTTCAAGCACTGCATCAACTGCCTGCTGATATTGAAAAAGCATTAGCGTTTGATAAAGAGATCGAAGCGCTAGCACCTGATTTTGCAGATAAGCACCACACACTATTCTTGGGTCGTGGTGAGTTCTACCCAATCGCGATGGAAGCGTCTCTTAAACTGAAAGAGATCTCTTACATCCACGCAGAAGCATACGCGGCTGGTGAGCTTAAGCACGGTCCTTTGGCTCTTATCGATGCAGATATGCCAGTCGTCGTTATTGCACCAAGCAACGACTTGCTAGAGAAACTGAAATCAAACGTTGAAGAAGTACGTGCTCGTGGCGGTCTACTTTACGTATTCGCAGATGAAGATGCAGGCTTTGAAAGCGATGAGAACATGAAGATCATCAAGATGCCTCACGTAAGTGAAGTAACAGCACCTATCTACTACACAGTACCGATGCAGTTGTTGTCTTACCACGTAGCGCTAATCAAAGGTACTGACGTTGACCAACCGCGTAACTTAGCGAAAGCGGTTACGGTTGAGTAATCGCCATCCTATCTAAGAAAATTAGTGTCGCTGGACAATAAAGATTGAAACTAAACAATAAAGTTTGAAACTGAGACATTAAAGTTGAAAACATTTAAGGCCCGGTTAAACTGATTAAAAGTTAACCGGGTTTTTGTTATGGCAAAATCAAAGTACGTTTTAACTGAAAAGCAAATCATCAAGCGGGTTAAAGAAGGTCGAGGTGCAGGAAGGCTCTCTAGCTATAAACCGTGGTTGTATGTTCATGAGGTTCCTTCGGAAGGTCGATCTCAGCGAGTCTACTCTCATCTAACTAGCCGTATTCACCATGTACTATCAGACCTTGAATTCGCAGTATTTCTCATTCTTGACCATAACCCTGCCGTAACAGACATTCGTGAGCAATTTCCACTAAATAGGGATGACACTCTAAACTTATCCAAGGTAGGCCAGCTTTGGCACCCTTCGCAAGGCGGGGTAAACCTTGTCATGTCTTCAGACTTTTTGGTCAATACTTCTTCTAAAGTTCAGCCTAAATTTGTTATTCAAGCCAAGTACAAAAATGCCTTAAAAGACCCAAGAACCATTGAAAAGCTTGAAATTGAACGTCGTTATTGGCAGCTAAAAAATGTCCCGTGGTTCCTAGTCACGGAGAAGGAGATAAATAAAGTCGTTGTAGACAATATTGAGTGGCTATACGGAGTTAAAGGGTATTTCGATGAATTAATAACCGATGAGCTTTTGCTAACCTTTAAACACATGAAAGCGTATTTTTCTCGCACTCCTGACAGAAAAGTAGTTGAAATAGCGAAAGAATATGAGTTGTCCTACGGACAGAAGTTAGGGGACTCTATGTTCGATCTTCGATTGATGTGCGCGGCTAGGCTTATCACGTTTGATATTCGTTATCCCTTTCATAGTTTGAGAGCAAGAGAACTTGCATTTAGAGGTGTGGCTTCAGATGAGGGGCACAGCTATGTGGCGAGTTAATGAAACCCTATCATTTGATGGCAAGCCTTATCGCATACTCTATACAGAGACAGGTTATTTCTATTGGATTGCTATTGATGAGAATAAAGGTTTACCCGAAAGAGTCTATTTCGATGAATATAGTAACTGGGCTGATGAGGGGCGCGTAGAAACAATCCCTGACCCTTACTCATACCTCCAAGGTGAGTCTTGGGACCAAGAGTCTAGTGTTTACTTGGAAAGCCAACGCAACTATGAACTGCTCAAGCCTATTGTTGAAGGCGAAGGAGCGTTTGACAGGCGAGTTCGAGCAAGCAGGCTTAATCAGGCTATCGCAGAGTCGGGTAAGGGCAAACCGACAATCTATCGACTATTGAGGCGCTATTGGCAGCGAGGACAGATAAAAAATGCTCTTTTGCCTGATTACAAAAACTCTGGCGCAGGTGGAAAAAGAAGAAACTTCACGACTACTAAAGCTGGTAGGCGGAGGATATATGGTATTGGCAGTGGAGAACCAGTAACCGAAAGCGTTAGAAAGCAATTTCGAATCATTTGCGATAAGTACTTGATGAACGATAAGGGCTTTTCTGTTCGTTATGCACATATCAAGTTTACTAAGGCTTACAAGCTCAAACACCCTAATGCTGAAGAGCATGAAATTCCTACACTTCGCCAACTTCAATATTTTTACAAAACCGAGTATACCAAGGCTACTCAGCTCACGGTGCAGACACCTCAAGGTAATTACAATAAAGATGTAAGGCCACTTCATGGGACAGCAACCGAACAAGCCTTGGGTCCCGGCAGTCGATACGAAATTGATGCCACCATCGCAGATATTTATTTAGTCGATGATGACGATTCAGACAAGGTTATCGGTCGGCCGACGATTTATATGGTCATTGATGTTTTTAGTCGAATGGTTGCTGGTTTTTATATTGGTTTTGATAACCCATCGTTCCCAGTTGCAATGAAAGCACTAATATGCAGTTTTAGTAGCAAAGTAGAAATCTGCGCAAAATATGGTATCGATATTTCAGAAGAACAGTGGCCATGCATAGGTATTCCCGATGTGTTGCTGGCTGATCGCGGTGAATTGATGAGCCACCAAGCAAATTATTTAGTTGATGCTATTGGTGTTCGGCTTGAAAGTGCTCCACCTCGAAGAGGCGATGCTAAGGGGATTGTTGAGAGATCATTTGGTACGTTACAGGCTAAGTTCAAGCCCTATATGCCAGGTGTCGTAACTGGTAACAAGATTAAAAAGCACGGTGAAAGAGATTATAGAGTTGAAGCTGCCGTGTCGAGATCTGACTTTGTGGAGATACTGCTCTATTCAATACTTGCTCACAACTTAAATAAGCCTTTAGAAAAGTATGATCGTGCTCCTGATATGCCAGAAAGCCTTCCCTCGATCCCAATTGAGCTTTGGAAGTGGGGGCTTCAACATCGTACTGGGCGTTTACGAGCCATTGATACGGATATTGCAAAAATACTGCTGTTACCCCGTCAAAAAGTCACTGTATCCGAGTTAGGCGTAAAGTTATGGGGATTAACCTACACAGGAAAAGAAATTATCCAGACAGGTTGGATGCACCGTTCTTCGGAAGTCTCTAGACCTAAAAAACTATTTGCAGCTTATGAGCTTGGTTCTGCTAATCACATATATCTTTTTCCTGAAGAAGGAAAAAATACATTTTGGGTTTGTGATCTTTCTAGTCGAAGTAGAGAGTTCCGTGATCTAACTTGGTATCAAGTATGGGAACGTCAAGCGGCTCAAAAACAGTCTTTGGCTGAAGCTAACTATCAATTTGCACCAGTAGAACGAGATTTTGATGATCTTCTTGAAAAGAAACTGAAGAAAGCTAAAAAGAATCGTAAAACCAGTACATTGAGCAACGCGCAAAAGATAAATGGCATTAAAGACAATAAACGGAATGCGCGAGAGCAAGAGAGAAAGGAATTAGCAATACAGCCCGCTAGGGCTAAACGAGAAGAAGTCGCGCCGGTGATACCTATAAAGGGAGAGGGGGAAAGTTATCAACTGCCTGACTTCATACCGGAGCTATTTGATGATGAGGATGATAACTGATGAAGAAAAGCCAAGATCATCGTGTAGTTGCCGTCTATCAGAGTGCAACACTCTCAGCTTATCGAGATAACCCGCTGATAGAGGCACTACCACCAATAAATAACTTCTTAGACGACTCTAGTGCTCTAAAAGGCTCGTTAAGGTGTACCGTAGAAGATATCCATCGAAATGGCATTGAAAGAGCGCATAGTATCTGTCGTGTTATTGATGATTTTTTCCAGCCTCTTAGTCAGCATATACAGCTACATGAACGACTTTCATTGATGATACGGCGTGGCTATGTTGGAAGAAATCCCGAGACAGGGGATTGGGCAAGACATATACAAAATGGTTACGAGCGTGTTTTATCTGGTGATTTGAAGGCGATAAGGTTCACGGAGGTTAGTTCTACAGCCCAAAGTATGACATTGATTGGATGTAGCGGAAATGGCAAAACAACAGCAATCAAGCAGCTTTTATCTTTATATCCTCAAGTTATTTACCACCCTGATAGAAATCTTGAGCAGGTTGTTTATCTGAAAATTGATTGTTCCCATGATGGCTCACTTAAAGAGCTGTGCTTGAACTTTTTTCGTGCGATGGACAGAGCATTAGAAACATCCAACTACGAAAAACAATACTCGATGAGCAAAAGGCCCAGTATTGAAACACTTTTGGCGGCTATGGCTCAAGTAGCAAATGCTCATGCAGTAGGTGTTCTTATTATTGATGAAATACAGCACCTTAGTCGTTCTCGCTCTGGTGGTTCTGAGAAAATGCTCAATTTCTTTGTGACATTAGTAAATACCATTGGTCTTCCTGTGATTTTGGTCGGAACACCACGAGCTCGCGAGATATTTGAGGCTGATATGAGATCTGCAAGGCGAGGCTCTGGCCTTGGCGCGATTTTTTGGGATCCAATGGAAGAAGGAAGAGAGTGGAAAGCACTTACAGATAAGTTATGGACTCTCCAATGGCTACAAAAGCGTGATGAGGTATTGTCAGATGAAATTCGTTCTTTGTGGTATGACTTAAGCCAAGGTGTTCTAGATATTGTGGTTAAGCTATATGTCTTATGTCAGTTGAGAGCAATCGCGACAAAAGTGGAAAGGATCACGCCTAAATTAATGCAAAAGGTTTACGAGGATGAATTAAAACCCGTCCATCCAATGCTAGCAGCTTTAAGGTCAGGTGATCCTGAAGAAATTATAAAGTTTTCAGATCTTAAATTAAGTGATACCGATAAACGGTTATTAGAGCTCCAGCAGCAAGTTGCTGCGAATGCTCAACAGACACCAGAGGCATTTGCATATCAACAGCTCAGAACTGATGAAGAACGGCGTGTATATATGGCCCTAAAAGATGAGTTTGACTCAACGCTTTTAGCTCCTGTAATACAACAGCTATTTGATCAACATCCTGATTTGACGTGGATCAGCTTACTGCCACTGGTTCATGAGCAACTCGCTAACCCTGAACTATTACAAACTAAAAAAGAGGCTAAGCCAAGTAAAGGTATAAGAGCATCCGCAATCAAACAGACACAGTGGCATACACTTGATAATGAAGACTTGAGGTTTGTTCATTCTCAGTCTGATTCTGATAACGAAGTGTACACCGCAATGTCAAAGTCGGGTTTGATTTTAGACATTCAATCATTGCTAGAAAAGGCGGTTTAATATTGCGCTGCTTCCCTGTCCCATACCCAGATGAATTAATCTATAGCTTGGTAGCTAGAGCTGGAATTCGCAGTGCGATAACAAGCTCTAAACAGCTACTAGATGAAGTGTTTGGTGACAGAAAAGTGATTGCGACAATTGACCTGCCTAGTCATTTGTCTTCGATATCAGGGCTGCTAATTAGCACGGAACGATTTGACGTCCATCAGCTTATCTATGAGCATACAATGTTCCCAATTTATGCTCCTTTTGTTGATGAAAGTATCAGGGTTAGAGCGATGCAGCGAATGGAGCATTGCGCTAAGGGCTCTGTTCATCTAATGCTAGGAGCCCCAGCTTCTATTGTAAAAGCCACGGATAACTTTCGAGTTTGCCCAGCTTGTGTTGCGGAACAAAAGCAAAAATATGGGGAAAGTTATTGGTCTAGATTGTGGTTCTTGCCATCTTTACCTTACTGCAATAAGCACGGGCTTCTGAGCCAATCGACAACCTCTTACCATGATAGTAGGCACACGTACCATGCATGTGACCGAATACAATGTCAGCCCTTTTTATGTAACGACCAGAATAAAATAGCGCAGCAGTTTGCTTACTTAGCTAGCAAAGCTCAAGAGATAATGACCTTACCAGCCCAAGACTCTCCGACTCAGCATCAATGGAGTGTTTTTTACAATCATCTAGCGCACGACTTTGGGTGTGGAAAAGGCACTAAACAGATCGCACACGATAAGATTGCAGACTTAATTGTAAGTAAGATCGTTACCCCTGAGTTAACTATCAATTTTGATAGAGAGACTAACTGGCTTCGCACGATATTTCGCCGTCATCGTAAAGCTTTTAGCTATCTACAGCACTCAACGGTTTGGTCTGCTTTTATTCCTGAAATGTCGGCTAGTGAAATCATAAAAGAAGTAAAATCAAAAGAGAAAGTGACGGTATCGATTCCGAAGGACAATGTTCATCTTGTGCCAAATTCAAATGAAGAAAAACGTAAACAGTGGCGCTACTTAATAGGTAAGACACCGATTAAGAAAGCACGCAAACTTCCTGGTGGTGGTGCACTGTATACTTGGCTGTACCGAAATGATAGAGATTGGTTATTGGCTTTTAATCGAGGCCATCAATCGCCATCGGTTGTAAGACAGAAAAAAGTAGACTGGAGAGCAAGAGACCGAACACTAACCAAGCAGCTTGTTAGGATTGTTGAACGATTAGATGCTGTTATTGACGGCCCTCGAAGAAGCAAAAACTTCTTACTCAAGCAGTTAGATGACTACGGTTCGGTGAGTAAAAAACTGAACTTATTACCCTTGCTATCTTTTGCTTTGAACCGGTATCAAGAAAGTGTCTTTGAGTTTCAAGCTCGTCGGCTGACCATGGCTGTAATAGCAAAGTCACAAACAGGGGCAGGAATGAGTCGCTGGCAATTGATGCGTTCAGCAAGCCTTCCCAAAGAAAGAATAATGCCAGTTATCGCCGATTTACTTGGCTGGGTAACTACAGGGTCAGATTACAAATAAGGAAATTTTATGGGAGCTAGGTTTTACAAGTGTGATGATGATGTGCGTATAGTTCATACAGGTAAAATATTAGTACGAACAAGTGATTCATCTTACCGACCGTCAATTGAAGTTTGGTGCTACCCCCCTCAGAAGAAAAATAATTTTCATGCGACTGCATTTTCTAACGTACCTGCTTTGTACCGAGGAAAAATAATTAATCAAAGAGCGCTATCAGAAAGTTACGCTAAACGAGGGCGTCATACATTTAGACGTAATGAGTTCCTTCGTCACAGTACCTTAAATGAGTTCCCCGACTCAGTCTCAGTAGAGACTTTAAGAAAGAAAGAATCAGAGCAACATGCATTTGTACTAGACCGAGGCGCTGCACCCAAACTGGTTATTCCTCAGCTTGAGCTAGCAAGGGTTTTATTCTATGCCAGCTCTTACTTATCGCGAGCGTCATTAATGTCTTCTCGTTTGCTCACGGACTTTAAAGTCGAAGTTAACACCAAGAAGGATTATGCCAATATCGAAGTTTTGCAAACGTCAAATTTCCCTCCATCGGCATTCAATGATTCTGCAACAAGAGCAATGTTGAGCTGGTTACTCATTGATAGCAATGCAAAGCGTTCATTTGAGTCGATTTTTAGATATTTCAACGTTGAAAAGGACCGTGATGTATATGCGGGGTTTAAGCGTTGGCTATTTCACTTTGATCCTCCTCAAATGGTTGGGTGGTCTTTTGAATACCAAGGTAGGCTTGATGCAAGTGGCAGCCACTTTCTGGTTGAAAAGATCACTGATATTGAAATTAACGCTCAAATGCCATCTAGAGTCTACTTCCATAACCCTTCCTTTACGCATCCAGATGAAGGCCAAGAGCCAACTATTGGTGGAAAAGGCCCTGAACCGTATGAGCGCCCAGAAGATCATGTTATCGATGATGATCGCGAGGCTTCCGATGCCAACCAAGCATTCTTGCTGGGAGAAAATTCCTGCTCGGTAAGGTTTAAAAATCGTTTTTCAACGTCGAAAGCAACAACGCCCAAAAGGAGCCATCGGCCGGATAGAAGCAAAGATGCAGCTAAGAAAGCTGGTGATAAGGTCAGTACTAATGAGCCTGGCAGTAATGGTGAGATACCTTCGGCAGATATGGGCGGAGGTATGCTAGATTGTACTGATCGATCAGAGGAGTATGCCTCTCGTTTTACGGCCTTTAACATGATGGTGCAAATGCTAGAGGAAAAATACGCCTGCACAATCATTGACTCTTACACTCATGAACTGGATCAGGTTGGGCGTAGTAAATGCCACTTGATTGACTCTGGCGCAAAGAGAACGATTCGTTGTGTTGTCGTGGAGCTAAATGACCATGTGAATTACTTACTCGAAGTTGATGTAACAGGACTGAGTAAATGGATCTCCACAAAATGTATACGGCAGATTGATACTCGCAATTGGAAAGAACAGTTTTCTCGAATCAAAAAAGGCGTAGTAACAAAGTCTCTGGGATGGCCAACACAAGAGATGGATGTCATGTTTGGTTTCAAAAAGCATATTGGTATATCTCACCCTAAGTCAGTAGAGGGGCACCCGACAGGTATTGCAACTGAATCAATCTTAGATTGGGCCGGAAGAGTTGCTGAGAAGCTCTAAATTAGATTCATGCTCCTACTAAAGTAATCAAATTAGAAGGAATACGAGTTCCAATGCTAACTCAGGGGCTAACGGACTCTTTTGAAGGAAAACGCATCGTATCTTCGATACTATTCTGTACCTTAACAATCGAAAAAAACCGAAAAACAACATGATATGATGTTGAAAAAATTTATCTTAGGGCAATGGAACTATGAGTAATGATTATGTAGGAAGCCGCTGGTACAAGTTTGATTTTCATACTCATACGCCAGCATCGTCAGATTACAAGAAACCAGAAGAGACTGAAGCTGATTGGTTAAAAGCCTTAATGGCTGAAGAAGTTGACTGCGTGGCTATTACCGATCATGTATCGGGTGACTGGATAGACCGGCTAAAAGCAACATACGCTGAACTTGATAAGAATACGGAATGGTATCGACCGCTTCATTTATTTCCTGGGTGCGAAATCACAGTGAGTACAGGTCAATCCCGTGTACATATTTTAGCTATTTTTGACACTTCTTGTAACTCTGCAAAGATTGCAGCTGTTCTAGGTCAGTGCGGTATTACTGAGGGGCATGGTGACGCTGAAGAGACCTGTGCAACAGAGTCTGTGGATAAGGTTATCTCTATTGTAAAGCAAGCTGGTGGAGCAGCGATACCTGCGCATATTGATGGGACTAAAGGACTATTAAACGGAATAACAAATACCAACCAGGAGATTGAGTCATGGCTCAATCAGATTGAAGGCGCTGAGTTTGTCAATTTATCCTATCTCGATACGGTTAACCCAGAGCTGTTAAAGGCGGCATCGCACTTAGCAAAACTTCAGGGGTCAGATGCCCACGAATGTAGTCGATTAGGTAAGAGGTATTCGTGGATAAAAATGAGCCAGCTATCAATAGATGGACTGAAGTTGGCTCTGCATGATAGCGATTTTTGTGTCGACAACGGTGCTGATAATCCTAATGCAACTCCAGATTTATTCTTAAAAAGTTTGCATATCTCTCAGATGCGCCATTGTGGTCGTATTCCGGGTAACCCCGCGATATTTGAATTACACCCGCTTTTTAACGCCGTTATTGGTGGGCGAGGTTCTGGTAAATCTACATTCATTGAGTCTGTTCGGTTGGCATTAGGTCGTGAAAATGAAGTAGCAGAACTTGAGCAAATCCAGGAAGAAGTTCACTCTTTTAGAGAGGGGGTAACAAAAGCTGATACTGAAATATGCGTTGAGCTACAACGAAGAGATGAGGCATACCAATCGATTTGGAAACACAGTACAGCACCCTACATTAACAAATTACAAGCAGGTGATTGGACGCTTGATAATGGGAAGCCAGAAGAGCGTTTTCATGTAAGTTTGTACAGCCAAAAACAAATCAATGCTCTGGCAAGCAATACGAATAGCTTATTAGAAATTATTGATCGCTCAAACGAAGTTAATCTTTCGGCTTGGAAGTATCAGTTTGATGCTGAGAACAACAAGTTTTTAGGGTTTTGTCGAGAGGTACGTCAACTACAGGAGCGGCTTGACAATAAAGGCACCTTAGAATCACAAAAAGACGACCTGAATAGTGATATCGAGAGCTTCGAGAAAGGTGGCCACAAAGATATCTTTAATGGCTACCAAACTTTTACACTTGAGAAACAGAAAGTTGACAAGGCAGCCGGTATCTCTGGGTTAGTTGATTCTATAGACAGCATGTTATCTGAGGAGTTTGCGGAGCTTAGCCTCATAGAAGGAAGTGAAGACAAGCCTGATTACGTCGCAGAATTAGAAGAAATACAGGCTGCATTCAAAGGGAATTTAGTTTCTGTTCAGACAGAACTGGAAAAGCTAAAGGAGCTCATTACAAAAGCTGAACAGAATCGAGCAGATGCAATCAGCAAATCAACTTGGTACTTAAGAGGTGTAGAAGCTACACAGCAGTATGAACAGGTTGTTCAAGAGTATGCTGAAAAAGGGGAAGAACTGAACCCAGAGCAGTATGAGTCTTGGCTTAAGCAACGCAATGAGATCAACATTCAGTTGGAAGAACTAGAAACAGTCCAAACGAATCTAGACTTAAAAAAAGCCCAGTGCGATAAGTCACTTAGAAAGCTGTATGTGTTAAGAAGAAGGCTTCAGGTAAAACGCCAAAAATTTATTAAGAAAGTTATTGGTGGAAATCGTTATGTGAAAATGAAGCTTTTGCCCTTTGCGAACACAACTACTATCGAGAAAAAGTTTAGAGAGCATATTGGGATAGAGGCTAGTTTTGCCACTTCCATCTATCAGGATGACCAAACCAATAGCTTGTTATATGAGTTACTTTCCAAGGAGTTAAGCCTCAAGAGCATTGCAAAAGAGGTCAGCAAGTTAAAAGACGCAACTCTATCCTTAGCTTCTGGCGACAATGTACTGCCGTATCGAATCGATAGTCGCTTAAAGACGTCGCTCACGCAAAAACTTTCACAACAACCTGAAATGTTTGATCGATTAATAACCTGGTGGCCTGATGATCAACTTGTCGTTGAATATGCTAAGGACCTAGAAAAAGGCAAGTTTGAGAACATTGAAAAAGGTTCAGCTGGTCAGAAAGCGGCAGCCATTTTAGCCTTTTTGCTTAGTCATGGTGATAACCCAATCATTGTCGATCAGCCTGAAGATGACTTAGACAACGCCCTCATTTACCAGCTGATTGTGTCTCAGATACATGAGAATAAGAAGCGCAGGCAAATTATCATGGTGACGCATAACCCTAATATCGTTGTTAATGGTGATGCTGAGTTTGTAAATGTGCTGCATTTCCATGCTGGGCAAGTTCAGGTAATGGAGTCAGGCGGTTTATGTGAACAAACAGTGAGGGATCATGTTTGTAATATCATGGAAGGCGGAGCAACTGCTTTTGATAAGCGTTACAATAGATTAAGAGTAATATAGGGGATTATAAGGTATGTGCAGGCGGAACTTGAGTCATTTTTAGGTGAAATCTATTCTTACGTTGTTTCATGTCATTGAATGAATATGAATATGAATATGAAAAAGTAAACGAGCTGGTTAGTGCTACATTGACGTTGGCGAAAAAACATTTAAAACGAGGTAAACCTTGGAAATTAAACTGTGGGAAGGTGGGCTACAAGCTCAGGAAATTAGAGCTATTGATAAAATTAAGGCCGCTTTCGCTAAGCCTAAATTAACAAATAAAAAGCCAACGCGTGGTGGTTCTATGCAAGATCAATTGCGTAGTATTGGTGGTTCATCAATGTTCCCATGGAAAGGGTATGCCGGTTTTAGGTATGTAGATAGTTCAGGTAAAGAAGGTGAATTTGACCTTGTTATTGTTACGCATTGTAACGTTCTCATTATTGAGCTGAAAGATTGGAATAATGGAGATATCAAAGCCCATGGTGATAAATGGTTCAAAAATAATAAAGATATGGGACGTTCACCAGTAAGTGTTACTCAGAATAAAGTTTATTTATTGAAAAATAAACTTAATAAAATAAAGCACAACTTAACGAGTAAAAGATTACCTTGGATAGATTTCTTTGTTGTTATGTGCGGTGATTCGAAGTTCAAAGATATTTCTGAAAGAGATAAAAAGCACACGATTAGCTTACAAGACTTTCTGAAATTTGCTGATGAAGACAAATTTAACCAACATTTTAATCCATTTGAAAATACAAAAACATTGAATCAAGATTTTTCAGTACTGGATAAAATTTTTAGTGATGCTTCTACCGCTCCAAAGCAAATTAGTGTTAATGGCTATAAAGCTGAATCTCTGATTTTTGATGATCATCCAACTAAGTTATATAAAGAATTTTTGGCTAAGTCAGAGTCCTCTAAACAGGATGAAGCGTTGTTGCGTGTCTGGAATTTCAATAATTTTGATGGGATAAAAGGCGGTACACCCGAAGGCCGTTATAGCATAGTATCTCGTGAACGAGAGGTACTAAGCCACATTAAACATCAGAACCTAGACTTATATAAACATTGTTTACGCTCTTTAACTAACGTGCAACCTGACGATGTCACAACTGAATTTAATGAAGTATTTGAGCTTCCTCCAAACCATAGTCGTTTTAACGAGTTTATTGGGAGATTTGGTAAGAATTTCTCCGATATAGATCGTTCAAACTTAGTTAAGTTGCTCGTCGCAAAATTTGCAGATTTGCATAAGATGAAAGTTGCTCACCGTGACTTAGGAGATCATAGTTTATGGATTTCTCCGGGTAAAGAGATTGCCTTATCTAGTTTCATTTCAGCCTATCATCAGCCTATCGGCACTGTTGGTGATTACCGCTCTCAACTATCTATTTCGGGTAAAAATGCAGATGAGGGGCTCTCTCCTTTTCAAAGTGATGTAAAAACACTTGGCATTTTGTGTTGGCATATTTTAACTGATGAGCGTATTTCACCGGTTAGTCTAGAAAACTTAGGTGAAAAGCTGGCTTCTTGCTGCGAGTGGTATAGCGATGTCCTAAACAATGCGATCAATGAGGGGGCTTATCAAAATGCAGAGGCGCTATTTGGTGCATTAAAAGAAGCCGAGCCGAGTGATGCAAGTACGTTTGAGTTTGATGATAGCGAGCTTGAACCTTACAGGAAGAATATTAATCATTCTCGCCAATATCGTGAAGATGATGATTTTATTGTAGAGACTGATGAAAAAGAGGTTTATGTATCCGATAGCTTAATGGTGAAGGCATGGCTAAATGTGAATCCATCTATTGATGAACCGGCACTAAGTTATAAAACATTACATTTTTTACAGCGCATTGAAAAAATTAGATCAATAAACCCACCTTACCTACCATGTGTTAGAGAATTTGGTATTGCGACCAAATCATCTAGCTTGTTTCTGGTGACAGATAAAGTTGAAGGTTTTGTTTGGAATAAGTCGTTAATTGGCAGCAAGCAACGTTTAGAGGTGATTGATAAATTAATCGAATCTGTAGAGCATTTACATGGGTTAGGTCTTTATCATGGTGATTTGCATCCTGAAAATATTATCCTATCTAAAAGCACTGGTGGATTTAACCTAACACTAATCGATGTACCTGACTTTTGTGTTGATGGTGATGAGCCGAAAAATCATTTATATAGCCCTGAAAATATAGATAATTGCACCGCCTTCGAACGAGATAACTTTGCTGTTATGCGATTGGCTTATGAGCTACTAGGTGGTGAGTGGGGGGGGGATTCAAATGATTACCCTGAAATTTCAGATGCAATCAAGGTCGAATTGAATGACCCGAGTGCTGGCTTTAAAGACCTATTCCGATTTAAAACTGCTTTAAAGCCTGAAAAAGTGGTTGCTGTTCAGCCAATAACCATTACAAGTAATAAAGACTTTGAGAATATTACAATTTATCCTGATAACGGAAAGTTGTATGTTCATGTTGAGAAAAGTAATCAAAACAGCACTGATGTCATGGTTACATTTTATGGGCTTGGAGGGAATGCTCGAGTTATTTATACCTCTAATGAAAGAGGGTTTATTGTTTGCTTCCCACCTAGGGAGCGTGACTCTATTCACCCGAAAGATATTGAAAGGTGCCAATTAGTTTTAGACTTTCCTATTTTGATTAAGTCAGGCTCTGTTATGGAGTTAAGCCAATTAACTAAAAAGTTAATGGGTAATGAGTCATTTAACAGGACGGTTGAAACGGTTCTTAAACCAGTTGAACAAGAGCAAAAAGTTGATGGTCTTACTAGCCAACTGGATGAAGTATTTAAAAGTATTGAAGCTAAAGATACTTCAGCTGATCACCTTACTATATCAACGCAAAAACTATGGAAAGCGGTTCTGGAGACAGAAACACAAGCTTACCCATACGTAGAGGTTATTGGGGGGGCTAATGAAGTAAAAGATTCTGACGATCAACTTATCCTGCCATACGCTTCTGATATTGATGTACTAGGGCAGTTTAACAAAAATGATGTTATTGAAGCTTTAAAAATAGTTGGGGAAGAGGAGAGTCGCCTTGGTGAAGTTAATCTCAAACAAAGTGCATTAAATGAAATTAGGCTCCATCGAATAAATTTTCGAGCTAAAAATTTGGAAGATGGCGACCAAGTATTCTTCCGGACCAAACAAGATAAAGCTTCTTATGTAAAACGTAAGGCTGCATTAGAGCGTATTCTAGAGCATGAAAGTGTTGTCAGTGACTTGGCGCAATACTTTGACCCTGATTGCCGTTCAGAGGCCATACAATACGATAAACTAGTAACAGAGGACGATTTCGCCCGTTATGACCGTACCGATGAACATAACAATAAAATTAGTTTAAATCAGCAGCAACGAAGTGCATTCCAACAGTTACTGAATAACGGTCCCCTTTCATTGCTACAAGGTCCTCCAGGAACAGGTAAAACAGAGTTCATAGCTGCTTTTGTTCATCATTTGATTGAAAAGCAGAATGTTAAAAACATTTTGCTAGTTAGTCAGTCTCATGAGGCTGTAAATACGGCAGCTGAAAGAATTCGTAAACACTGCTCTCGACTTGATACTGAATTGGATGTTGTTCGATTTAGCAACAGGGAAGGAGCAGTTTCAACGGGCCTAAAAGATGTTTACTCAAACGCAATTGTTGCTGAAAAGCGAGAGTTATTTAGAGCTGAAGCGAAGTACCGAGTTGCTTCTTTATCTCAAGCGCTTGGCTTACAGGCGGAGTTTTTATCTGAATTAGTAGAAGCAGAGCTAACCTTGTTTAAACAAATTGACACTTTACATAATTCAATTGAATCGATGAAAGAAGGAGTTCTTGAAAGCGATGAACTACAAATCATTAAAAAAAGTGTTGTTGAACTAGATGTTACTATTCGAGAAGCATTAAGTAACAATTACAGTATTAGTTATGATGCAGGGTTGGATGTTCGTAATGCTAAAACTGACGTTATTCAATACTTATGTAGTCGATATTCTGTAAGGCCAGACGAAGCAGAGAAGGCGATTGCATTAGCTAACATTTCTGGTGATATGTTAAACGTGCTTGAAACTGAACGTGTTAATTATGATGAGTTTTTTGCTCGCTCACGGCAATTAGTGACTGGTACTTGTGTTGGTATAGGGCAACGACATTTAGGTATTGCTGATAATCAATATGATTGGGTAATTATTGATGAAGCAGCTCGTTCAATTGCGAGTGAACTTGCAATTGCAATGCAGTCGGGAAAAAGAGTGCTACTTGTAGGTGATCATCAACAATTACCACCTTTGTATTCAGAAGCCCATAAAAAAGCTCTAGCGCTTAAACTCGGTTTAGCTGATAAAGATATTGACCTTGATGCTGTTTTACAAAGTGACTTTGCGAGAGCATTTGAATCACCGTATGGGAAACAATCAGGTGCGTCTCTGTTAACTCAGTACCGTATGGCAAAACCAATAGGCAACATCGTTTCTGATACTTTCTATAAAGGTGAGTTAGAGAATGGCAAGCGAAAAATACCTGATATTTATGGGGATGCCCCTGAAATGCTACAAAGTGTTGTATCTTGGGTTGATACCTCGCATTTAGGTGACAAGTCACACCATCGTTCGGATCGTGGTGTCAGTATATATAACCGAACAGAAGCAGATATCATCATCAATTTATTGAAAGATATTGCTAGCAAGCCAGAATTTGTCACCGAATTAAAAGGCGTAGTGAAGAAAGGTGAAGCAGCTGTTGGCGTTATTTGTATGTATGGCGAGCAAAAAAGGATAATTCGCCAAAAATTCAAAGAAATAGAGTGGGAAGATGACTTTAAGGAACTTGTCAAGATAGACACTGTAGATAGTTATCAAGGTAAGGAGAATCGAATTATTATTCTTTCGGTTACTCGTTCAAGTAGAGATAAAAAGCCAAAATTCTTAAGAACTCCGAATCGTATTAATGTTGCAATTTCAAGAGCTATGGATCGGTTGATGATTGTGGGCTCGACTCATATGTGGCAAGGGTATAATAGTACACTACCGTTAGGTAAAGTCCTTAGTTACATAGAAGCTCAAGCTAAAAACTCAGAAGATTACAGTATCCATAAAATTAATAGCAACCTCAATGGGATTAAAAATGACTGAAGAAATTAAACTAAATTACCATGAGGTTGACTTTATAGTTCCTGCTCAGCGTTTTAACTTTCGCTTTTCATACGTGACTAAGCAGGGGCTACCATTCATTCGTGAATTTGTACTGAGGCTAGTACAGCTAGCACCAATGAAGCCAGCCCAGATAGCAACCTACTTGGGTCTCAATAAGCTTGAAGTTAATGAGGCTATCTCTGATTTAATGGATAAAGGTGACCTCTCTTTTAATGAGTTGGGCCTCGTTCAGTTGACCCCTCAATCTACGGGGTACTTTGAAGGGATAGGTAAGCCACCTAAAACAAACTCAATTCAGGAGACAGGTGCAGCGCTTTCGTTTGAGCTTTGTGGATTTAACTGCATTGGCAATAAGCGAAGTTCGGGCGGGTGGCACGCTGGCATTAAATTAAATATAGATAATGAACAATTATCACAAACGGAAGGAATAGCAAAGTCGATCTTTCAGAAGAACTTTTATCAGTTATTAGATAATAACTATCTAAAAGGTGTGCGTGCTGATGAAGGTGAGCGACCGAGTATTTATACCATTGATTCGGTAAGTAAACTAACACAAGATCCAATGCGCTTAACTAATCACTTTGCGATAGACCAAGATGGAAATGCGATTGAACGTGAAGATTTTGAGCAATTAGATGATTCTGAGAAAGTACATGAAGCCATTACGGTTTCACTAAATCAAGCGCAAAAGGGTGAAAATATAAAAGAGATTGGGTTGGCAATGAAGTCTTTTGGTGATACTTGGACAAAAGATATATTCAATAGTAACTCTATTGATATTGCTGCGTTTGGTCATCGTTTTGCAGAGGCTTTGGTCGATGATAAAAAGGCTATGCCATTTGTAGGTCCAATCTATGCTGACAATAACTGGAAGCACATTAAAGAGTTTTTGAAATTACTACCAACAACATACAAAAAATCAAAAGATAAGGCGGTAAAAACATTAACATGGATTGCACCTTCCGACGTCTTTTGGGGTAAGAGCAAAAAGCTTGAGTTTTGCTTAAATGAACTTGAACAAGCACAACTTACTCAAGAAAAAAGCCCCCAGCGTATATTTACTCCATCTATTTATTTACCGTTAGCAGATATAAAAGACAGACGTGCCATTGGATGTTGGAAAAGTGAGTTAAAGAAAGGCTCTAACAACCTATATGGTTTACTAGAAGGCTTTCTAGGAGGGAGTGTAGAGGTAATAGTACTTGAAGGGACTTTCGCTGTAGTGTGTTACCACGTCTCTAGACCTGAAACGCACCCTGTTAGCATTCCTGTAGGATTTGTAACCACAAACTTAAAACTTATAAATGCAATTTCCGATATCGCTTTTGATTATGTTGATGGCTCATCCTCATTCAATAAGAAGCATAATTTAGGACTCTTAGATAAACTATGACATACATCTAGGATGCTTTAGTAAGTAGGGGCGCAGCCCTTATTCACATTAGACAAATGCGTACTTTTAATTAGTTTCAATCTTTATTGTCAAGATTTTGTATTCATAGAGCTGTGATACTACATTTAGTTTCAAACTTTATTGTCTTAATCTTCTCTTGGCATAATCTATATATAAGTTATGCCAGAGAGTAAAGTTCTAAACTTAATTGTCTACCGACAATTAGATAATAAGAAGCCCATCCTGTGATGGGCTTTTTTGTGTCTGTTAGCTAACGATTAGCGTTAGATCTAGCTTTAACGGCATTAAGCATTAAGTGCTTGCTCTAGGTCAGCCAAGATATCGTCAATGTGTTCAATACCTACTGAGAGGCGAATCATCTCTGGTGACACTCCTGCTTGCTTTTGTTCCGCTTCGCTTAATTGACGGTGTGTTGTAGAAGCAGGGTGACAAGCGAGAGATTTTGCATCGCCAATGTTCACCAAGCGTTTGAATATTTGCAGTGCATCATAGAAACGAACACCGGCTTCATAACCATCTTTCAAGCCAAAAGATAAAATGGCAGACGGCTTACCTTGCATGTATTTCTCAGCCAGCGGATAGAACTCAGACGTTGGTAAACCAGCGTAGCTCACCCAACTCACTTTCTCATGTTGCTGAAGGTACTTAGCTACTTTCAGTGCATTCTCTGTGTGTCGCTCCATGCGTAGCGATAAAGTTTCTAGACCTTGCATTAGCATGAAGGCATTCATTGGTGACAATGCTGCACCTGTATTACGTAGTGGAACCGTTCGAGCGCGGCCAATAAACGCGGCTTCGCCAAAGGCTTCGGTATACACCACACCGTGGTAAGAAGGTTCTGGCTGATTAAATACTGGGAAGCGATCTTTGTGCTCTGCCCATGGGAATTTGCCTGAGTCGACAATCACGCCACCCAATGTTGTTCCGTGACCACCAACGTATTTGGTGAGTGAGTGCACCACAATATCAGCACCAAAATCGATAGGTTTACACAACACAGGTGTCGCCACCGTGTTATCGACAATCACAGGTACACCTTGTGCGTGAGCAAGCTCAGCAACACGTTCTAAGTCGATAATATTGCCTGCTGGGTTACCGATACTTTCGCAGTAAACCGCCTTGGTTTTTTCATCGATCAGTGCCGCTAAGCTTTCTGGTTTGTCGTCTTTGGCAAAGCGAACTTCGATCCCTTGGTTTGGTAGCATATGAGCAAATAGGGTGTAAGTACCGCCGTAAAGCTGAGGTGTTGAAACGATGTTGTCACCGATTTGTGCCAACGTTTGAATCGCGTAGTTGATCGCCGCGCTGCCTGCACTCACCACTAAGCCTGCAATACCACCTTCTAAGGCTGCCATGCGCTTTTCCAACACATCATTGGTTGGGTTCATTATACGAGTGTAGATATTACCTGGCACCGCAAGATTAAACAGGTCTGCACCGTGTTGTGCGTCATCGAATTCGTAAGCAACGGTTTGGTAAATAGGGGTCGCAACTGATTTGGTTGTTGGATCAGTTTCGTAGCCGAAGTGAATCGAGAGCGTTTCGTCTTTCATGTTTCTTCCCTGAACGATTGAATTATCTATGTACTCTCATATTGCCGATTTTTTTATAAAAGAAAAGTATATTTAGTCACAGAGAGGGAATTGGAATTGCGTGTGGGACAATTCGTTATTTGTAGGAAATACAGCGGTGAGTTGTACAGCTTCAGAAAAGCAAAAAGCCAGAGCAGTGTGAACTGTTCTGGCTTTTCTAATTTGGTGGCCCCTCCCAGATTTGAACTGGGGACCGAACGATTATGAGCCAAGCTTCAGCCCTGTAATCAACATAGTAACCCTGCCCCGAATCACTCCGAAATCCACCAGCAAAATCACATCACCTGATTATCCGCATGAATTCTCTGACGTCGACGACGGGGATTATGGGGTTGTTGGGGTTGGTAGAGTACGACAGGGTTGATGAGGATATGGGGGTAAAGTTAGGTGGAAAGACAGGAACCGGACAGGAAAAGACAGGAAGAGTTTTCTAGGCGTAATAAGTCTCGAAATGAATTTATATTATTGAATTAGAATGACTTTTACCGATTCGTAACGGTGGGGTTCTTCTTTCTAGTTCAATAAATAAAGGAAAGTTTCTATGAACCAATCTAAAGGCAGTACAGCGAATACAGAAGCTGATGCATCTAAAGCCACGTCAAAACACAATCCATTCTCTAACATCCTCAAATCAGGGGAAGCAGACAAACTAGGTTCAAAATCTCAAGGGAAAGTTCTCTACGAGATTGCTCAAAACAGTGAGGATAAACAGCTCTACTTCCGAATCTCCGGACAAAGTGGTGGTGCCGGATTACATTCAAAACAATGGGTTCCATGCTCTAAGTTATTCGAGGTTATCGAATCTCAGGGTGATAAACCATGGAAAAGTCAGGTCTACAAATCCCTCTATTCTTCCGGTTCCGCTAACAATCAGGGCTTCTGTGCCGCTATCGTTCGTGGCCTAGGTTTAGCCGTTAAAGCTGAGTCATCTATTTACCTTCATGTCGTTTCAGAGAAATATCAAGATAGGAAAAAGGAGCTTCTCGATCTCGTTAATCACATCAAACCTACCAAGAAAAAATAACAGAAGGATCTCATTATGAATTTAGTCTTCGATAAAGAGCGTCTAGTGCTACCAATTAGTACCGACCTTCAAGATGTAATTAACATGGTTATTGATCGCTCTAAGAAACTAACCCCGTCAACCCATGCTGTAACCATCAATTTTCGAGAACGTGCTTACTGTTCTGAAAATGGAGGGTATCACCCTGTCGAGATTCGTATCACTAGGCTTAACGACCAATGGGTTTTCAACTACATCACTGACTTTAGTTACTGTGGATTGATGCCTGAACTTGAGAAAGAAATCGACTTTGATTTTGGTCACGGTGTGGCTTACATCCGTTACATGGGTGAAGTTCCCATTATTGAATCCAGTGTCGCTGAGTTCTATTCGATGTGGGAAACCAATTTCCTAAGCTACGTCGGAATGGACTGCTTCGATGAGATAGAAGTTTCGATAGATTAGGGTGTCGTCGTCGACGTAATAACGACGCCGTCGATAAACCTACTCATGAACAAGTCGCTAGATAGGCTTCAATATCTCTAACCAAGGCTTGTTTTACCCATGACGGAGAAATTACATCGATATCAGGTAGCCAAGATTTGAGGACAGGCATTAATGCGTGAATATCTGATGTCTCAATGCTTATAAGTGTCGAGCCATAACCCAACTCTTTCAGCACTTGAATTGCCATAGGGTGTTCTGACCTCTGGTAATCATCAATTCGACTAGAACCTACCTGTGCGATGACCTCTACAACCCCCTGAGTATTCCAGTGTAATTCTTCTCTGATTAGTTTCTCGTTGAAGCTAGGGGAGGGAGTGTAAATATCATCGTGTTGAACTAACTCTGTAATCTCCGATACTCGAAACGAATATGACTGGTTCCTAAGTACTGAAACCAAATGCCAAATCCCATGTTCGTTAATGAGTTGGTAAGGCTCAACCTGATGATAACGACGACGCTGACACGTTAAGGTCAGAGTGTTTCGTTGATGAATAGCGTTCGCAATGACACGTAACGTTGCCTGAAAGCGACTGGAATCTTCGATAGGTAAATGACGGAACAGAATAGATTGTGTCTTATGGCTTAGTGCCTGAGTCATGACTGCTCTATCTGGAAACAACTTATCTACTCCCATACTCGATAGGGAGTTCAGAGCTAAATGAGCTTTAGGGTTACGATGATCTAATTGCTTTAAGAAGTAATATCCACCTTCTCTTTCGATAGGTAGAAATGCCAGTCGACTGAAATCTCGAAGTACAGTTCGTTCATGTACTCCAAATTCCTGCTGTAAGTCGATAAGGCTCAGTTTCTCTCCTGCATGTAATCGGGAAAGTATCTGACTCAATCGGTAGGCTAACTTCTCACTCTTATTCATATCACCAATGATGTACTGATTCGCTGACAGGTAGTGTCAGTCATCATTATTTCCCGATAGTCATGAGTAAGTGACCGATTTTGTTATAGGTTTCATAGCCCACGAAACCTAAGCCCTGCCGTTGTTCCTCAAATTAATTTTACCAACTGACACCACCTGTCAGTCCACACCTTCAAACTAATCAACAGATGTCTTCTTAGAAAGAGGGCATGCAATCTTCAAGGAAAAACAACAATGAAAACATCAATTATCCTGCTAGGTCTAACTTCACTATTCGCATCTTCGGTATTCGCAGGTGGTACGTTCGGCGGTAATCCGGGCGATATCTCGAAAATGAAAGAGCTGCTAGAGCCTCAATGGAATGGCAAGGCAGGTATTCAGAACACATCATCTTACGGTGTCATCGTGCAATGGAAAGCGGATGTCTGCGGAACAATGAATGGTCATGTCACTGATACGGCGAAATGCGGCCCAGATACCCAGAAAGGTAAAGCACAATAAATTTTGTTGCGGAGCTTGGCTCACGATGCCTCAGTTTCGAAATTGGAACTCTCTAGGCTGAGACATCAATGAGCTCCGCAACACCTAATAAACCAACAAGAAGGAGCCTTTACATGGCGATTAAATCCATAACAACACTCGTTACAACCTGTCCTGCATGTGGTGAGCGTGCTTATGATGATGGTAGCTGTCAGGTGTGCGGTCACTCTCACTAAAGCTGTATTGATAAACTCTAAAGGGTCATGTTCTTCATTGAGTATGGCCCTTTTTCGTATCTACATAAAGAGGTAGGGAAATATGCAAAGTAAAACATTCTCACAATCATCATCCCAATCAAAGAAGAACACTGGTATCCGTGGCGCTCAAGTCGGTGCTGCTATTGGTGCTAGGTATGGTCCATACCCATACTCCATATTAATCGGGGGTATCGCTGGTTTCGTCATTGGTGTCGTCGCCGACGAAGTTATAGATGATTGACGGATAAGTTAGGTGAGCAGGGGGATTACCTCTGCTTTTTTCTGCTTAATGTTAAATACATCAAATAGGATGGGCCGACAGAGCTATCTGTTGGGGATATGATCGCTTCTAAAGCATCTCGTGACATTATGAGTTATCTTGCTGACCTCCAACAACCCTGCCAACCCCACCAACTAGGGTTGTCGGAGTTGTATGGGTTAACATTCTTTTTTTTTGCAACCTTAGGGATAAATAGTGCCAATAAAGTTCAATTTGGGTATTCGCTCATCCGACCCTGATATAGTTCGTTACCAAAATGGTCTTACAACTAATAGGTTCGATTTAAAGACTCAGGGGCAGGAGCTTCCTGATAGTAAGGAAAGATCTCAATTTAATATATTGTGCTTTTTTAATTCCGAAGGGTACAAGGAATACATTGTATATATTGTGAAAACGGCTAAGTCACTTGTGAGTCATTGGAGCGATGAAAATTTAGCAAAAATGATGGGGTTCTTAGGGACAGTCAGGAAACAGATTGATGGTGGTGCACTTCTTAATGTAGAGGAAGCAACGAAGTACTACATGACATTGATTAGTGAGTCTGAGGTTGATTTTCTGAACCTAGATAGCAGTGACCATATTCTCGCAGTTTTGCCCAATAAAAAAGAAACGAAAGACTTTAAAGAGTCTTGGTACTCTCTTATTAATTGTCTCGTTGGAGAGCATGACCTTAATGAGATGCTCGGTGTTCGGCAGATAAAAGAAGCGAATAAAATCGGCAAGAATGAGATTCGCCAAAAGCATCTTTATGCTGTGTTATCTATGCATATTTTAAAGCTAGGCAAAAAATTTAAAGAAAGTGACTCTATCATTTCTGATTTTTACATTGGAGTGGCAAAAGATAACCGTGTGGATATGGTTGGACGTTTAATGGTGGCTCATCATTTTCTCGCATTAGCTGTTGGCAGTGACAACGTCCAGACTCCTGATGACTTTCTATGGCTTAGGAACTCGAAAGGTAAAAACATCACTGAATTAAAAACAGTCACCAGAGATCTTTATCTCAAAAATTGGGTTTACCTGTACAACCAAGAAAACCCCGGTGCAATCTCTAGCCAGAAGCAGTTAATCCGAATATTAGAAGAACACTTTATGGATCTTAAACTGTCGGATAGTGTAATGAAGAGGCTGGTTAAGAAGTTCAGAACCGAGAATTACTACCACCAAATGTTAGAAGATAAGCGAGATAATGAAGCTTACCTTCTAGATACGGAGTTGATACGTTTAACGATGGTAAGAACTCGTATACTTTGAATAACTTGATATGTAAGGGCTTGGAGTGTGACTTTTTTCTCTAGCCCTTAAGCCCCTCCGCCCCCTCAATTATTTCTCTTTCCTAAAAGTTCACTGAATCGGCAGTAGTTTACTGATGAAACACAAAGAGACCTCGTGACCCTTTCAAGCTGGTGACCCTGAAAAATAAGTGTTTAAGATAGGCATCCTCTAAAGGGAAATGACTACGCGGTTGTAGTTATGGCAACGATGCTCCCTTTTCACTAAGAGGACCATACCATGATAGATCTAAACAAAGCCAAACTAAGCCTATCAATCCAACAAGCTACTGCTAATGACGCTAGTGTTCCTGTGCGTCGTATTCCAAAAAATGAAATCGTCCAGCTAGGTTTAGAAAGACTAGACCTACCAGTTATAACAGAAAAAACAAAACTGCCGGGTCAGATGTATGCCACTGAAAGCCACTACTTAGTTATGGGTGAGAGTGTTCAGAAAGAGCTATTTAATGATCTAAAAATGAAAACATTTGTTCCTGCTGTGAATCAGTATGGCGAACAATTTATTGCCATTCTAAGCGCTCCTTGCCCAAATGGATTTACTTGCGGCCATTACGAGACTACTCAACACTCGATCCCGGAATTGCAGAAGGGATACGGCCAATTGGTTAATGATCAAGAGAACAAATGTTACCGATTGGAAATGGCTGATCTTCCACCATTTACGGGAGAATTTCCATCGCTAGAAGAAGCGTTAAACGAACAATATAAAAACGCGACTATTCAGCATGGCAATGAAGAAGTACTAGTGCGTTTAGGCAAAACATTCACACTGGCCTCTAAAGCTCCTGAGGAAACCCCGCCAACCCCGACAACTCTGTCAACCCTAGATGATGAGGTTGGCGATGATGAAATCGATATCGACTTAGACGTTGATTTAGATTCTATCGACCCTCTCGATGCACTCTTGGGTTAAGTGACCCAATCAGATTCCCGTATGGCTGTTATAAGTCAGCAGCCATACCCTATCGATCATAGTGAGAAGAGGGTGACTTATGAATACAGAGTTAAGCATCTACCAACATCAAGTGGAGGCTAGATTCCGCTGTAATGGTCTGCCGCTAGAGCTCCTGAGTTATGAGCAGAAACAGCTGAGATACCTGAGTTGTCTTGAACCGGAACCTTGGGTTGGATTGGGATTAAGACGTCTTCATGAAAGCTACTGCGACAACTCTAATATGGATGTTCGCCAAGACATAGCAGCGCTATACCACAAAATTAGTCGTCAAGGATTACTGCTAAACCATGAGTCATTGGCGAACTTGATTCTGGAATATAAAGAGCGATTACAGGGATCTACACTTTCCCTAAAAGAATACAAAGCATTGGATTGGTTAACTCGTTTACGAAGTGATGTTGACGGCAAGTTAAGAACCCCGATCAGACCATATCACAGCGTTACGGGGCGAGCAGGCTTACTGAGGACGACACCCATCAATGGCTATAAGGTTTTCAGAGACAAGTTACTGGCGGCCCCGAGTGGAGGTTCCGTTGTCTCTATGGATTATTCGGGATGTGAGGTGGGGATCTTAGCCGCTCTTTCAGGAGATCAGCAATTATGTAGCGATTACGCTGGTGAAGATGACCTGTATCTAGGTCTCGTCGATTGCATGTGTACCTCTAGTGGACTTCTGCTAGAGAGGGTACAGATCAAACGTCTAATACTGATGTCAATCTATGGCGCATATCCGCGAGCTGTAGCATCAACCTTAGGTGTTTCCGAAGCTGAAGCGGCTGCTCTTCAAAAGAGTGTTATGGAGCACTATCCGGAGGCATTTAAATGGTTAGAAGAACAAACTGTTGAAGCTTACCGGGCGAAGATAATCCAGTCCCGTAGTTGGCAGGTTCATGTTTCCCGACAAGCCAAACCTACTCAAGTAAGAAATTGGCCTATTCAAATGGCGGGAATGGAGATCATCAATGAAGCCTGCCTATTAGCGGATAAGCAAGGCTTAAAGATAGTCGGCGTTGTACATGACTGTATTTACATCGAAAGCGAATCTCGCCGCTTTGAACAAGACATAAAAACACTAGAAAAATCGATGCTCGTAGCCTCTGAGACTGTACTGGGTGGATTCCAACTTAAAACAAGCATCGACTTCATCACGAAAAACTAAACAAAAATCAAGGTGATTACTATGGCAATGAAAACGGGCTCTTTTATTGAAAGAACAAAGCTTGAGAAAGCAAACTTTGGCGACAGCGTAGTTGGAAAAACGCTTCAGCATGTGGTTAATGAATTCGATATTGGTCGCAACGGATACGGCGTTGCAATTTTATCAAGAACAGAAGAAGGAAAGAATCGCCTAACCTATCAGTCCAGAAGTCCACGATTCGCTCAAATCTTACGAGAAGAGATGATGCTGAGTGAAGGCATTGCACTCGACAGAGCACAGATAGATGAGATAGCAGAGAAGCTAAACGGTATTGCTGGTATCGCTAAACAAGCATCGGTGACTCATTTAAGAGTTGCACTGACCGATTGTGGTAATGGACGTGTCTTTGATGTTGGTGACGAGGAGGGCACTCAGTACCAACTCAAAGATGGAAAAGTATCGGTCATAACAGAAGGCTCTGAGCAGCTGTTTATCAGTTCTAATGATGCGGAAGCTTTACCCTCGTTGACGGAGAGAGGCGATTGGAAAAAGATTTTGCCTTATCTGAATATGGAGAAAAAGCACCAATTTCTGTTCATCGCTTGGTTACTTCATACGATGACTCTAGTCCGAGAGCCTGATGCAGCATATCCGATCTTAGTCATCTATGGTGGTCAAGGCACAGGTAAGTCTACATTCTGTAAGCGAATTATCAGACCATTACTCGACCCAAGAGCGGCAAAAATAAAGAGCTTCCCTAAGAAGCAGGAAGATTTAGCCATCTCTCTGCAAAATGAGTTTGCTTCTATTTACGATAACTTAAGATCGTTATCGAAAAGTTGGTCTGATTATCTGTGTATTGCTTCTACATATGGTGTTGAAGAAAAGCGTAAGCTTTACAGCGATGGTGATAGCGTTAAGTTTGAGCTTCACGGCAGCGTGGTACTTAATGGAATCCATGACTTTATTGAAGAACCGGACTTAGCATCACGTTCTATCTATATTTCCATGAAGCAGTTAACGGGTGAGCAGCGCGTCAATGGTAAGACTATGCTCCAAAATTTAGAGGCAGACTTACCTGAGATTTACACAGGATTACTAGAGTTACTGGCTCAGATTCTTGAAGTGCTACCAACGGTATCACTGAAAAAAGCAGGTCGCTTAAATGAGTTCTCAACGTTTTTAGCTGCTTTTGAGAGCGTTACTAAGACGCCGCAAGATTATCTTCAAAACTTGTACCTAAAGAATCAGCAGGATAGTGCATTGGAGTCATTGTACTTGAACAAGCTCGCTAAGCCCCTGATTCAACTTGCTCAGAAAGCAGGTGTGCAGGGCCGAAAGTATGCGCCTACAGAGTTATACAATGAGTTAGTTAAGGTAACGCCTTACCATGAACAAAAAGGTGAGTTCCCTGAAAACCCGATACAATTCGGCCTTAGAATCGATGGCTTGATTAGTTCAATGGGTATGGCTGGCATCAAGATTGAACGAGTAGCCCCGAAAAACTCCATATTTCTAGGTCTAATCGCGGAGCAACAGGAAGCTGCATAAGGCCAAGAAATAGCAATAAAAATTTCAGCTCACTAGATAAACGGGGATTTTCGCATCCGTTCTAACCCTAACCCCTTCAACCCCGACGACTAGGGTTGGAAGGGATGTGGAATAGCTAGTTAGGTTGGTTGTTTTGAGTTATTGGCTGGTACTGCTTTAGGGTTTAGCAAGTTGCCTGAAGTTTCATCAACTTGCTGCCAGTCCCCGATTTGTACATCGAATCCCGCATTAGCGATATCTTGTGCAATGGTTTTTAAGTATTCTTCATCAGTTTCAAAGTCGGCCAATTTGAATACCTCTCGCCCAAGTTGGCTAGAGAGTAGGACATGAAATTCAATTTTTTTCTTGGGATCTGAATGTATAGCGACTAAACCACTTTTTTTGCTTGTGAAAGCCCTCAAGAATCTTGATGGGTCTAATGAGGTAAACGTAGTAGTTAGTCCCATCGAGTCTACGCCAGATATGATTCCAATTTCTTGAAGGAAAAGTAGGTTGGTGAAGTGTAACCCCTTATCGGCCATCATTTTGTCAATGGTATCGGATTCATTTCCAAGCCCTCTAGGGTCGACAACACCTTTTAGAATTCGACCATCAATTATGAACTCACCTAGTTTACTGATCAGCTCTGCCTCACTCTTTGACAGGCTTTTGAGTAAGTCTAGTGTGCGTAGAGAGAAAGTTCCCGGAGTGGTGACCTCCCCCGCAAGAACCTTAGCCCACAATGTTTGTAAGTAGTCATTACTTACTTTTTCAGCGTTTCCTGCCCAGCTAGTGAACCAGTCAGGATCTACAGGGTCATCATTCGCATCATACTTACCTGATTCAAGTTCTTGTTCTGCAAGCAAGACTGTCTTGGTGAGATTCACTTCTTCCTGCATCGCCTGAATCTGTTTACGAGTTTTGCTTTGTCTATCCAAATTTTCCAAATTCAGGTATGGCTCAACTTTACTGCCATTCTGAACTTCAACTAACTGTTCTATAACTGTTTCGGAGTTTACTGTAATCAGTCTACGATCTTCTGTATATTGCAATTTGCCTGCTTTGATATCAGCGATCTGTTGCTCTGTCTGTGCGAGCATGAGTAGTTCATCACGTTTGGCGTCGACCTCAGCTTTACCTACTCTCTTGATTTGTTTAGGGGCAAAAATACCCCCAACACCATCGGATACTAAATCACCCAATTTTATTAATGCTTTTTCACCAGGCCAACTCATGCACGCACCTCATTTACAATATAAGACTATGATTAGATATAACTTTAACATGGTTTCGTGAAAGGGGAAGTGAACAAGGTTTGATTGTGCTGATGTTGATAATTACCCCCATATCCTCATCAACCCTGTCGTACTCTACCAACCCCAACAACCCCAT